>JASLIH010000287.1 GCA_030152105.1 Actinomycetes bacterium | reverse complement strand
TGGCGGGTGGTGGAGCGGCTGGCGACCGACCCGGACGGGCTGGCCCGCCTGCGCGCGGCCAGAGCCCATGCCCGCGCTCGTGCCTGGCAGGTTGGCGCGCACCCCGACAGCGAGCTGCTGGTGGTGGACCTGGACGCCACCTTGGTGGAGGCGCACTCCGAGCAGCAAGGCGCGGCCGGGGCCTACAAGCACACCTTCGGGTTCCATCCGCTGCTGGCCTACCTGGATTGCGCCGATGGGACCGGTGAGCCGCTGGCCGGCGTGCTGCGACCCGCCAACGCCACCGCCGACCTGGTCGAGGTCGCTGAGCTGGCGTTGGCGCAGCTGCCCGCACTGGCCGCCGAGCAGCGTGTGGTCATGCGATCCGACTCGGCCGGGGCGACGCTGGGGCTGGTCGCCAGGATGCGGGAGCTGGGGGTGGGGTTCTGGATCGGCCTGCCGATCGATGCTCACCTCCGCGAGGCGATCCTGACGGTGCCCGAACCGGCCTGGACGGCGGCGGTCCAACCCGACCGAACCCCCCGGGATGGCGCGGAGGTCGTGGAGCTGACCGGCCGGATCGACCTGCACGCCTGGCCGCCGGGCACCCGCGCGATCTGCCGCCGCGAGGACCCCCACCCCGGCGCCCAGCTGTCGTTCACCGACCTGGACGGGCACCGCTTCCAAGTCTTTGTCACCGACCAGCCCGAGGGCGACATCGCCCAGCTGGAGCTGCGCCACCGCCAGCGCGCCCGCGTCGAGGACCGCATCCGCGGTGCCAAAGCGACCGGGCTCGCCAACCTGCCGTTTGAGCGCATGCGCCGCAACGCCGTCTGGCTGGAGCTGGTGCTGCTCGCTCAGGACCTGGTCTGCTGCGCGCAGACGCTGCTGCTGGACGGCGAGCTACGCGTCGCCGAGCCCAAGACGCTACGGTATCGGCTGTGCCACCAGGCCGCCCGCGTGGTCCGCCACGCCCGCCGCCTGATCATGCGGCTGCAACGCTGCTGGCCCTGGGCGGACGCGCTGGCGGAGGCGTTCACTCGGCTGCGGGCATTGCCATTGCGCGGCTGAGCGCATCCCGCTCGTCGTGCTGGTCACCACCCGGGCATCGGGCTGTCGTGGCGCACCCACGATCGACCCGACCAGACGTGCAGGCCGTCGGCCGCCATACGCCTATCGGATCCCCGACCTGGCCGACCAGCACGACCCGTCCTCCGAGGCCGCACAACCCTCGCTCGCCTTGCTGACCGCACTCATGAAAAGCCGAGGCTAATGCTAGTGTTCGCCGGTAATTTTGCCGCATCCCGCAGGAGCACGGCGGAAGCGCCGCGTGCCCCAAACTCGGCGGCGAGCGACCGAAAGGTGGCTGCCGTGCCAGAGCCAGGACCGGTCGTTCTCCAGTCGGGACCCATCTCCAGCGGCGACCCGCCTCGCAAGCGGCCACTTCCGGCTCCCATACCACTGTTCGCGGCTCTTGTCGGCCCTGGTCCCAGGGCTCGGGCAGCTGTACACCGGCCGCCGGCGGCTTGGCACCGTCACGCTCGCGACGACGGCGTCCCTGCTGCTGGTCGCGACGGTCACCTCCTGGCTGGGGCCGATCGGTCTGGTGCCGCTGCTGCTGCGACCGTCGGTCCTCGTCGGGCTGCTCGCGCTCAACGTCGGCTTGGCGCTCCTCCGCGCGGGCTGCGTGGTCGACGCGTTCCGCAGCGCGCAGCTCCGGCGTGGGCCCGCATATTGCAGGCACGACCTGGCCCTGTGCCGAGGCAAGCAGTCCGGCGGCCCGTCGTCAGCTACGCGCCCCGTCCACCTCACTGCGCCGGCACTCCGCCCGGCCGGGTGACCCGCCGCTTCCGGCGTGGGCCGCCGAAGCGGAGGTACAGGGAGGGGACGACGAACAGGTTGAGCAGGGTCGAGGCGACCAGGCCGCCCAGAATCACCACGGCCATCGGGTGCTCGATCTCGTTGCCGGGGATGGTGCCGGCGACCACCAGGGGAACAAGGGCCAGCCCGGTCGCCAGCGAGGTCATGAGGATGGGCGAGAGCCGCTCCCGCGCCCCGCGCAGGACCAACCCCGGGCCGAACCGCTCGCCCTCGTGACGCTCCAGGTGCTGGAAGTGGTTGATCATCAGGATCCCGTTGCGGGCGGCGATCCCGAGCACCGTGAGCAAGCCGACCAACGAGCCGAGCGTGACCATGCGGCCGGTGGCGGCGGTGGCGAGGATCCCCCCGGCCAGGGCCATCGGCAGGGTGAGGATCGCCAGCCAGGCAAGCCGCCAGCTCCGGAAGGCCGTCTGCAGCAGCAGCAGGATCCCGGCGAGGGCCGCCACGGCGTAGACCAGCAGGCGGTGCTGGGCCGTCTGCCGCTCCTGGTACTCGCCGAGCACCTCGGCGTGGTAGCCGTGCGGGAAGTCCACCTGCCCGACGCGGCGCTCGACCTCACGCGCCACCGATCCAAGGTCGCGCCCGGCCACGTTGGCGCCGACGTCGATACGTCGCGAGCCGTTCTCCCGGATGACCGCGTTGGGAGTCGGCCCCATGCGCACGCGGGCCAGCTCGGCCAGGCGCACGCGGCGGCCGTCGGGCACGTCGAGCAGGAGATCCCGCACGCTGTTGATGCTGTTGCGGGTCCTGGGGATGCTCCAGACATGGACCTCGGTGTTCTTGCCCCCCCGCCAGATGTCCCCCATCTCCTCGCTGGCCATGAAGACGGCGGCCGCCCGGCGCACGTCGCCCGGCTTGATCCCGTAGCTCGAGGCCTTGGCCAGGTCCACCTGCACCTCGATCGCGGGGACCTCGGTCTGCAGCTCCACGTGCTCCTCGACGGTGCCGTCGATCTCCGAGAGGATCCGCCGCACCTCCTCGGCCTTCTCCCGGAGGACCCCGAGGTCGTCGCCGGAGATGCGCACCACGATGGCCTCGCTGCTGCCGCTGAGGGTCTCCTTGGTCCGCTCCCTCAGGTAGGTCTGCACGTCGCGCTGGAGCCCTGGATAGCCGTCGACCACCTTCTGGATGGCGGCCACGGTCTTGTCGTAGTCGACCTTCGGGTCGATGCTGATCCAGTTCTCGGCGAAGTTGACGCCGACGGGCTCGTCGGCCAGGGTGCCCTGCCCGATGTGGGCGCCGAAGTTCCGGACCCCCGGGATGGCCCGGAGCTCCTTGCTGGCCCGCGTCGTGATGCGGACCGTCTCGGCGCGGGAGGTGCCGGGCCGGCTGATCCAGTGCATCAGGAAGTCCCGCTCCTTGAACGCGGGAAACAGGTCCTGGCCGAGCAGGGGCAGCACCGAGAGCCCGGCCAGCATCACCAGCGCGGCGGTCGCGTAGGCCAGGCGCGGGCGCGGGACGATCCGGGCCAGCAGGCTGGTGTAGTGGCGCTGCAGCCCGCGCACCACCGGCGACTGGCGGCGCTCGAGCGGCACCCTGCCGAGCAGGAGCAGGGCGAGCGCCGGCGTGACCGTCAGCGCGACCGCCAGGGAGGCCAGGATCGCTAGCCCATAAGCCAGCGCCAGCGGCCGGAAGAACGAGCCGGTCAGGCCGCCGAGCAGGAAGATCGGCAGGGTGGAGACCACGCTGATGAGCGTCGCGTGGACCACGGGACCGCGCACCTCGAGCGAGGCGTCGAGGATGATGCCGGCGGTCGATCTGCCGCTGCCCTCCAGGCGGTGCTGGCGGATGCGCCGCACGATGTTCTCGATGTCGATGATGGCGTCGTCGACCAGCTCGCCGAGGGCGATCACCAGCCCGGCGAGGATCATGGTGTTGATGGTGACCCCGGCCAGGCTGAGCACGGTGCCGGCGGCCACCAGCGACAGGGGGATGGTGACGGCGCTGATGAAGGCCACGCGCCACTCGAGAATGAAGAAGTTGAGGATGAGCACGACCAGCAGGAAGCCGACCAGCATCGCCCTGCCGAGGTTGTTGATCGCGCTTTGGATGAAGGTCGCCGGCCGGAAGATGGAGGTGTCGACGTCGATGCCGGTCAGGCCGGGCCGCATCTCCGCCAGCGCCGCCTCGACGCCCCGGGTCACCTCGAGGGTGTTGCCCCAGGGAAGCTTCTCCACGATCAGCATGAGCCCGACGCCGTCGTTGATGACCGCGTCCCCGTTGAGGTGGGGCTGGTTGCCGCGGACAACCGTGGCCACGTCGCCGATCGCCACCGGCCTGCCGCCCTTCGGGACCTCAATGGGCAGGTGGGCGAGCTCCCGCGGGCTCATGAGGGGCAGGATGTGGCGGATCCCGAGCCGCTGGTTGGGCGTGTCGATGAACCCGCCCTTCCCGATTTCGCGCCCGCTCGAGAACCTCAGCATGCCGACGTCCAGGGCGTCCGCGGTGGCGTCCATGACCCGGTTCAGGGAGACGCCGCGCTCGAGCATCTTGTCTGGGTCGGCCTGGACCTGCAACACGGACCAGCGGTCGCCCCAGATGGCCACGTTGGCCACCCCGGGCACCCGCATCAGGCGGGGCCGCACGGTCCAGTAGGCGATCAGCGACATGTCGATCAGCGACTGGGTGGACCGGTCCCTGGTCGACATCCCGATCTTCATGACGCGGCTGGTCGACGACAGGGGCTGGATGATGTAGGGGACGCTGGCCCAGGCCGGCAGGAGCGGGGTGGCCATCCGGATGCGCTCCTGTACCCGCAGCCGGGCGTCCATGAGGTCGGTTCCCGGCTTGAAGAGGACCTGGATCGTCGACAGGTCCGAGACCGACCGTGACCGCATCACGTCCAGCCCCTCGATCCCGTTGAGCGCCTGCTCGATGGGCACGGTGACCAGGGACTCGACGTCGACCGCGGACAGCCCCAGGCACAGGGTCTGCACCTCCACCCGCGGCGGCGCGAACTCGGGGAAGACGTCGACCGGCGTGTCGCGGAGCTGGGCCACGCCGAAGGCCAGCATCATCGCGGCCCCGACGACCACGAGGTACCGGAGCCTCAGGCTGGTCCCGACGAGCCACCGCAGCATGGCCGAGGTCCTCTACTCGGAGGTCCCGACGCCGACCTCGATGCCGTACAGCTCGGCGACGCCCACCGTCACGATGGCCGTCCCGGACGGCGGCCCCTTGGACAGGACCGCCCGGTTCCCGTCCACATAGTCGACGACGACGGGGTGACGGACGTAGACCAGCGGCTCGGGCACGGTGTAGACCCAGGCGGCGCCGTTCACGTCGTAGAGGACCGCCTGGTACGGGACGACCGCTCGGTCCACCTTCTTCCGGCCTGACGAGGCGACCTTCGCCTTGGCCACCACGGTGGTCCGGATGGCGAGACGGTCGGCCGCCGCCTGGGCCAGGGTCACGCGCTTGAGGCTGGTGTCGCCGATGCTGTCGACCTTGGCCGGGTCGACGGCGCTGTCCGCGGACTTGCTCGAGGCCACGCCACACCCGGCCAGGCACAGGCATGCGGTGAGCTGGATCGCCACCATCCATCGACCATGCCGCCGCATCTGGTCACCTCCTGTCCTGCTTGCCGGGTTGATGGGTCGGGTCACTGGGCCGAGGTCCTGGCCAGCGGGGCGTGTTGCGACCCTGAAGGGGCGCGCTCCCGGCGGCCGCCGAATCGCAGGTAGAGGATGGGAAGGACGAACAGGTTGACCAGCATGGTGGTGGCCAGGCCGCCCAGGATGATCATGGCCAGCGGCCGGGCGATCTCGAGGCCGGCGCTGCCTCCCAGGACGAGCAGCGGCGCCAGGGCCAGGGCCGTCGCCAGGGCCGCGGTGACGGTTGGCCCGAACCGCTGCCGGGCGCCGAGGACGACGACGGCGGCGTCGATCCCGCCCTCGAGCTCCAGGTCCCGGTAGTGGCGGAGCTGGAGGATGCCGCCGCGGACGGCGAGCGCGAGCACGGCGAGCAACCCCATGAGGGCGACGGTGGACATGGCGTCGCCGGCCAGGGCGGCCGCCAGCACCCCCCCGGCCATGGCCACGGGCAGCAGGACGAACAGCAGCGACGCCAGCCGCCAGCTGGCGAAGAATGCCTGGAGGAGGAAGAAGGTGGCGATCGCGGCGGCCAGGAACCAGCTCAGCGTGCGGCGCCGGTCGCGCTGCTGCTGGGCGAAGTCGCCGAGGATCTCGCTGTGGTGCTCCAGGGGGAAGGTGACCTGCCTGAGGAGACCCTGGACCTCCCGTGTCACCGAGCCCAGGCTGCGCCCGCGCACGTCGGCGACGACGTCGACGTACCGGGAGACGGCGTCGTGCTTGATGTCCATGGGGTTGGGCCGGATGCGCACGTCGGCGACGTCGTCCAGGCGGACCTGCCTGCCGCTGGGGGTGTCGATCAGGAGCTGGTGGATGTCGGTCAGGCTGTCGCGCTTGGCGGGCACGCCCCAGACCACGACGTCGAACACCTTCTGCTGCTCGAACAGGGTGCCGGCGATCGTGCCGGACAGGACGTGGGCGGCCGCCCGCCGGATGTCGCCGGGCTTGATCCCGTGGCTGGCCGCCTTGGTGACCGACACCTCGACCTCCACGGCCGGCTCCTGGGCGGGCAGCTTCACGCTCGGCCCGCTGACGCCGTCGACGAACGCGATGAGCTGGGCGATCTCCTGAGCCTTGGCGCCGAGGACGCGGTAGTCGTTGCCGTAGACGCGCACCACCAGCGGCGACTGGGTGCCGGTGGCCGCCACCTGCCGGAGCCGCTGGTCCTGGTAGGTCAGCACCTCGGGGTGGAGTCCCGGGTAGGCGCCGGCCACCCTGGCGACGGCGGTGGCCGTGGCGTCGTGGTCGGCCCGGGGATCAATGCTGACCCAGAAGTCGCCTTCGCTCACGCCCACCACCATGTCCGAGGTGGAGGCCCGCCCCACGTGGACGCCGACGTCACGGACCCCGGGGATGGTCCGCAGCTCCCGGGTGGCTCGGGCCGTGATCCGGTTCATCTCGGTGAGCGACGTGCCGGGCGCGGCCTGCCAGTGGATCAGCAGGTCCCTGCCCCGGAGCGTCGGGACCAGCGGTCGCCCGCCGAGCAGCGGCAGCACGGCGACGGTGGCCACCAGCAGGAGCGCGACGGCGGCGTACAGCGGCGCCGGACGGTGGAAGAGGCGGGCCAGCAGCGCCGTGTAGCGGGCCTCCAGCCAACGCAGGGGCGTCGACTCGAGGCGGCCGGGCGCGGCCCCGGAGGACAGGGCCAGGGAGAGGGCCGGGGTGACGGTGAGCGCGACCAGCATCGAGGCGAGGATGGCCAGGGCGTAGCTGAGGGCCAGCGGCCTGAGGAACGAGCCAGTCACCTGACCGACGACCAGGACCGGCAGCACCGACAGGACGGCGATCACCGTCGCGACCATCAGGGCCCCGCGCAGCGGCACGGCGCTGGCCAGGATGGCCGCGGCCGCCGGCTCTCTCTGCCCGTCCGGCCCGTCCCGTCGGAGTCGGAGTCGCCGCCTGAAGCCGTCGGCGTCGATGACGGCGTCGTCGATGACGATGGCGAGGGCCATGACCAGGCCGGCCACGATCATCAGGTTGAGGCTGACCCCGAGCAGGGAGAGCACGAGCACGGCGATGGCCAGGGACGACAGGATGGCCGCAGCGCAGAGCAGCGCAGCCCTCCAGCCCACGAGCACGGCCCCGAGCACCAGCGCCAGCAGCAGCAGCCCCAGGGCCAGCCGCTTGCCGAGGTTGCCGAGGGCGGTCTCGATGAAGGTGGCGGGCCGGAAGACGGTGGTGTCGATGTCGACACCGGCCAGGCCGGGCCGCATCGCGTCGAGCGTCCCCTCGATCTCGTGGGTCACGTCGACCACGCTGGTCCCGGGGAACCGCTCGACCACCAGCATCAGGCCGGGGGCGCCCTCGTCCATGGCGTCGCCCACGAGGGGCTGGTGGTCCTCGACGACCTGGGCCACGTCCCCGAGGCGCAACGGTCGCCGCAGATCGCCCTCGACGGCCACCTGGGCGAGGTCCTTGGCGGTCTTGACCGGTGAGGTGTGCTGGATCTCGATCCGCTGGTTGGCGGTGTCGACGAACCCGCCGGTCCCGGGGGTCGACGCCTCCAGGAAGGTCAACCGGGACGCCCAGAGGGCGTTTCCGGTGGTAGCGATGATCTGGTCCAGCGTGACGCCGTTGCGTTGCAGCTGCTGCGGGTCGACCCGCACCTGCAGCTGCCGGTCCCGCAGCCCCCAGATGGACACGTTGGCCACACCGGGCACGGCCAGGAGTCGAGGCCTGATGGTCCAGTGGGCCAGGACCGACAGGTCGATCAGGGACAGCTCCCTCGAGGAGAGCCCGATCATCACGAGCCGGCTGGTGGACGACACATGCTGGATCACGAACGGCGGTTTGGACACCTCGGGAAGCGCCGGCGTCATCGTGAGGCGCTCCTGGACCACCTGCCTCGCCCGCATCGGATCGGTCCCGGGCTCGAAGATCATCTCGACCGACGACAGCCCGGGGATCGAGTCGGAGCGAATCTTGTCGAGCCACGGCATCCCGTTGAAGAACTCCTGCTCCATCGGGTTGGTGATCAGGTTCTCGACCTCTTCGGCGGAGAGCCCGATGGCTTCGGTCTGGACCTCCACCCGGGTCGGCATGAACTCGGGCAGGGCTTCCACCGGGAGGCTGCCGAGCCGGACGATGCCGACGGCGATCAAGGCGACGGCGACGGCGATCAACGGGAGCCGAGACCGCAGGCTCGTCCCGACGATCCACCGGATCATGGCTCAAGACCGGA
>JASLIH010000240.1 GCA_030152105.1 Actinomycetes bacterium | reverse complement strand
ACCGGGGCCCTGGCGCTGGAGGTCCGCAACGTGGTCGCCTTCGGCGGGATCAGCGTTGGCGGGGCCATGACCGCCTCGACCCTGGCCGGCCGCCGCTTTGTGGCTGAGCTGCACGGCCGCCGCCCCGAGGTCGAGGGGAAGCTGGCCCTTGGGGCGACCATGCGCCAGGCGAACGCCGACCTGGTCGGGGTGGCGGTCGCCGAGGCGCTGGTCCCGGCCCTGGACCAGACCCGCACCACCGGGCTGGTCACCCTGCCCGGCGCGTTTGTCGGTGCCCTGTTCGGCGGGGCCAGCCCGCTGGCCGCGGCCCGCTTCCAGCTGGTCGTGCTGGTCGGCCTGCTGGCCGCCGAGAGCGTGGCCGCGGTCGTGCTCCTGCGGCTGCTGGCCGACGTGCCGTTCCTCCCAGCCGCCGCCACGCCGGCGCCGTCCCGGTCGCCCTTGCGCGCCCACCGGCTCGCGTTCTGGCGCCCCTGAGCGGACGGCTTGCATGCCGTCGGTCCCTCAGGGGACTCAGCGCCCTCTACACGGCGTATACCCCACGGGGGTAGAGTATGGTGGGGACCGAGGGAGGTGGCGGATGCCAGGATATGCCGGTGACAAGGAGCAGGTTCGCGCGCGGCTGCGCCGGATCGAGGGCCAGGTGCGTGGGTTGCAGCGGCTGGTCGACGAGGACGCCTACTGCATCGACGTGCTGACCCAGATCAGCGCCGTGGACAAGGCGCTGAAGGGCGTGGCCGTCGGGCTGCTGGACGGGCACCTGCGACACTGCGTGCGCGACGGGGTGGCGGCCGGCGGCCGCGACGCCGAGGCGATCGTGACCGAGGCGACCGACGCCATCGCGCGACTGGTTCGCGCCTGACGCCAGGGTGATAGCTCTGGCATGGGCGAGGAGGAGCGAGATGGCGGCCACTGACCACCACGGCAGCCACGGTGGAGGCGACCACAGACCTGCCACCGGCCAGCTGTCCCCGAACGAGCATCGCCAGCACGCCGGGCCGGACGAGCACGGCGGCCACGACGCCGGACATGGCGGGCAAGGCGGGCATGGCGGGCACGGGGACCACGCGGCCCAGTTCCGGGACCGGTTCTGGCTGAGCCTGGTCCTGACCGTCCCGGTGGTCCTCTACTCCGAGATGGTCCAGGAGTGGCTGCGGTTCACCCCGCCCCAGTTCCCGGGCTCGCAGTGGGTCGCGCCGGTGCTGGGAACGATCGTGTTCCTGTATGGCGGCCGGCCCTTCCTGGAGGGCGGTGTCGCCGAGCTGCGCAGCCGCCAGCCGGGCATGATGCTGCTGATCTCCCTGGCCATCCTGGTCGCCTTCGGGGCCAGTGTCGCCACCGTGTTCGGCGCGTTCGACCTGGAGTTCTGGTGGGAGCTGGCCCTGCTGATCGTGGTCATGCTGCTGGGCCACTGGCTGGAGATGCGGGCCCTCGGCCAGGCCTCCAGCGCGCTGGACGCGCTGGCGGCGCTGCTGCCCGACGAGGCCGACCTGGTCACCCCCTCGGGGACCAGGACGGTGCCGGTCAGCGACCTGGCGGTGGGCGACGTGGTCCTGGTCCGCCCGGGCGGCCGGGTCCCGGCCGACGGCGTGGTCGTCGACGGGGCGGCCGAGCTGGACGAGTCGATGATCACCGGCGAGTCCCGCACGGTGCCCAAGCGGGACGGCGACCGGGTGGTGGCGGGAACGGTGGTGACCGACTCGGCGATCCGGGCCCGGGTGGAGGCGGTGGGCGAGGAGACCGCCCTGGCCGGGATCCGCCGGCTGGTCGAGCAGGCCCAGAGCTCCCGTTCGCGCGCCCAGGCCTTGGCCGACCGGGCGGCCGCGCTGCTGTTCTACTTCGCCGCCGGCGCCGGCCTCGTCACCCTGGTGGTGTGGCTGCTCCTTGGCGAGCCCGACCAGGCGATCGAGCGCACGGTCACGGTGCTGGTGATTGCCTGCCCCCACGCCCTGGGGCTGGCGATCCCCCTGGTCATCGCCATCTCGACCGCGCTGGCGGCCCGCAACGGCATCCTGGTCAAGGACCGGCTGGCCCTAGAGCGGATGCGGACCGTCGACGCCGTCCTGTTCGACAAGACCGGCACGCTGACCACCGGCAGGCCGACCGTCAGCGGAGTGGCCGCGACCGACGGCGACACCGACGGGCTGCTGGCTGTGGCGGCGGCGGTCGAGGCCGACAGCGAGCATCCCCTGGCCCGTGCGGTCGTGGCCGAGGCCCGTGCCCGCACCGGCGGCGACCCGCCCCGGGCGGGCGACTTCCGGTCGATGACCGGCCGGGGGGTCCAGGCCCAGGTCGAGGGATCGACGGTGGCGGTCGGCGGGCCGGCCCTGCTGCGCGAGCTGGACGTGCCCGAGCCGCCGGAGCTGGCCACCGAGATCGGCGGCTGGCGGAGCCGCGGGGCCACGGTGCTGTTCGTCGTCGGCGACGGCAAGGTGCTGGGGGCGCTGGCCCTTGAGGACGCCGTGCGGCCCGAGTCGCGCCAGGCCGTCGAGCAGCTGCACCGGCTGGGCAAGCGGGTCGTGATGATCACCGGGGACGCCCGCCAGGTGGCCGAGACAGTGGCCGCCGACCTCGGGGTCGACGAGGTCTTCGCCGAGGTCCTGCCCGAGGACAAGGACGCGGCCGTGGCCGACCTGCAACGCCGCGGGCTGTCGGTGGCCATGGTCGGCGACGGCGTCAACGACGCCCCGGCCCTCGCCCGGGCCGACGTCGGCGTGGCCATCGGCGCCGGCACCGACGTGGCCATCGAGTCGGCGGGCGTCGTGCTGGCCAGCGACGACCCGCGCGGCGTCCTCGGCGTGCTCCGGCTGTCGCGGGCCAGCTACCGCAAGATGCTCCAGAACCTCGGCTGGGCGACCGGCTACAACCTGCTGGCCGTTCCCATCGCCGCCGGCGCCCTCGCCTGGGCCGGCGTCACGCTCGCCCCAGCCGTCGGAGCGGTCCTGATGAGCCTCTCCACCATCGTGGTCGCCCTCAACGCCCAACTCCTCCGCCGGGTCGACCTGAGCCCTGACCGGACCTAGGTCGGGCCGCTCGACCGGGTCGTGGGCTCGTCTGTCGCTGGCGAGACCGGCGGCGCCTGGCCGGTCTCGCGGTGGGTCAGAGGGTCAGGCGGTCTGGCAGCAGCCGGGTGGGCAGTCGTGGCACGGGCAGTCGGGCGGGCACGGGTCCTGTCGCATGGCGGTCACCTCCTCTCCGCAGGCTGGCGAGGGTCGGCGCACCACCAGCTGGCGGCGGCCGTGGTGGTCGCCTCCGGGCAGGAGGGGTCGGACCGGCGCTCCAGGAGCCGGGTCAGGTCGGCCTCCAGCGCCCGGAGGCGCTCCAGCTCGGCCCGGACCTCGGCCAGCCGTTCCTGGAGCAGGGTCTCGGTGTGGCCGCAGGGACACTGGCCCTGGTCGGCCACCTGGAGCAGCTCGCCGATCTCGCGCAGCCGCAGCCCGGCCCGCTGGGCGCCCTTGATCAGCCGCAGCCGGCCGACCGCGTCCTGGTCGTACAGCCGGTACCCGGCCGCCGAGCGGGCCGGTTCGGGCAGGAGCCCGACGCGTTCGTAGTAGCGGACGGTGTCGGCGCTGAGCCCGACCTGCCCGGCGAGAGCGGAGACGGTGAGTGCCATGACCGCAGGGTAAACCCTGGAGCACACTCCAAGGTCAAGGCCCGGTACGACGCCGGGTCGGCTCAGCTGCCGGCCGGGACGAGCTCGGCCAGCAGCCGCCGGACGCGGGCGTCGATGTCGTCGCGGATACGCCGCACCACCTCGACCGGCTGGCCGGCCGGGTCCTGGAGCTCCCAGTCCTCATAGCGCTTGCCCGGATAGATCGGGCAGGCATCCCCGCAGCCCATCGTGATGACCGCGTCGGCCGCCCTGACGGACTCGTCGGTCAGGGGCTTGGGGAACTCCTTGGACAGGTCGATACCCAACTCGCCCATCGCGGCCACCACCGCCGGGTTGAGCCTGTCGCCAGGGGCACTCCCGGCCGACCGGACCCGCACACGGCCGTTGGCGTGGTGGTCGAGCAGGGCAGCCGCCATCTGGCTACGACCGGCGTTGTGGACACAGACGAACAGGACCTCAGGCACGGCGTCACCGGGGCTCGGGCGGTCAGGCATCCGCGGACCGCCAGGTGAGTGCGCAGGCGCGCTGCATGGCGTCGCCCAGGTGGCCGGCCGCCCTGGCGCAGAAGCGGGCGAAGCGTTCGGCGGTCGCCGGCTCGGCCCAGCCGCCGGCCGCGGCCACCCAGCGGGGGGTGGTGAAGTGGTGGAAGGTGACCACCGGCTCGATGCCGAGCTCGCGGCAACCGGCGCACATGGCCAGGTAGTGGTCGAGCGCGACCTTGGAGAACTCGCCCTCCTCGGGCTCGATCCGGCTCCACTCCAGCGAGAACCGGTAGCTGCCGAACCCGAGGTCGGCCAGCAGCCGCACGTCCTGGGGCCAGCGGTGCCAGTGGTCACAGGCATCCCCGCTCGGCTCGGCACAGCCGGAGCCGGGGTTGTGCTCCCCGGCCCACCAGTCGTTGTTCCAGTTGCCCCCCTCGACCTGGTGGGCGGCGGTGGCGGTGCCCCAGACGAAGCCGTCTGGGAAGGCACGTTCGGCCGCCGTCATCGCTGCTCCCGGCTCAAGGGTCAGTTCCGGTG
>JASLIH010000210.1 GCA_030152105.1 Actinomycetes bacterium | reverse complement strand
GGGGACGTCATCGTCGGCGAGGACACGATCATCGGGGCCGGGGTCAAGATCATCGGCGACTCCCACGGCCCGGTCCGGATCGGCGCCAGGGTGCAGATCCTGGAGAACACCGTCCTGCACCTGCTGCCCGACAACGAGCTGATCGTCGAGGACGACGTCGTGATCGGGCCGGGAGCGATGATCCACGGCTGCCACATCGAGGCCGGTTCGGTCGTGGAGCCGGCGGCGATCGTGTGCGACTGGAGCCGGGTCGGGCGCGAGTCGGTCGTCGGCGCCGGCGCCTGCGTCAAGCAGCGGGCCCAGTTCCCGGCCCGTTCGGTCCTGGACGGCTTCCCGGCCCAGGTCACCGGCACCCTCGAAGCGGCCCCGCAGCGGCCGTCGTGGGCGCTGACCCGCGAAGCCCTGGAGACCCTGGTCCGGTTGTGATGGCCACGGCCCATAGGGAGGTGCACAAGGTCGCCCACGCCACCGCCAGGATCGGCACCGACCGCTACCAGGTCGACATCCAGGCCGGCCAGCATCGGCTCCGTGCCGACGAGCCGGTCGACCACGGCGGGGCCGACAGCGGCCCGACCCCGTTCGGGCTCCTCCTGTCGGGACTCGGCGCCTGTACCGCGATCACCCTGCGGATGTACGCCGACCGCAGGGACTGGCCGCTGGAAGGCCTCAATGTCCAGCTCACCTATAGGGTGCAGGACGGGGCGACTCGGTGGATCGACCGTGCGATCACCTTGCTCGGCCCACTTGACGACGACCAGCGCGCGAGGCTGGCCGAGATCGCCGAGA
The DNA here is from genome assembly GCA_030152105.1 of Actinomycetes bacterium. The sequence goes on along the minus strand of JASLIH010000210.1, from coordinate 4,518 downwards.
AGACGCCGGTCACCAGAGCTGTGCGGGCTGGCACCGAGATCCGCACCACCATTGACCGGGCCTGATCGACCAGCGCCCGTCATGGGCCTTCCGACGACCGAGCCGAGGGAAGCGGTGCTGACATGACCGAGCGGTTGGTCGTCATCGGCGGGGACGCCGCCGGGATGAGCGCGGCCTCCCAGGCCAAGCGGCTGCGAGGCGACAAGCTGGAGGTCATCGCGTTCGAGCGCGGGGCGCACAGCTCCTACTCGGCCTGCGGCATTCCCTACTGGGTGGCCGGTGACGTCCGGGACGAGGAGGACCTGGTCGCCCGCTCCCCCGAGGAGCACCGGCGCAACGGCATCGACCTGCGCATGCTCACCGACGTGGAGGCGATCGACGTCCAGGCGGGCCAGGTCGCGGTTCGCGACCTGGCGTCGGGCAGGCGCTACCGGGAGGGCTTTGACGACCTGGTCGTCGCGACCGGCGCCATCCCGGTGCGGCCACTGCTGCCGGGTGTGGACGCCCTCGGCGTGCTCGGGGTGCAGACGCTGGACGACGGCGAGGCGCTCCTGACGCACCTGGAGTGGCGCCGGCCGCGCCATGCGGTGGTGGTGGGCGGAGGCTATATCGGCCTTGAGATGGCCGAGGCGCTGGTGCGCCGGGACATGGCGGTGACGGTCATCGACCAGGCCCGGCAGCCGATGACAACGCTGGACCCGGACATGGGCGAGATGGTGCATCGGGCGATGGAAGACCTCGGCATCGACGTCCACACGGACACGACCGTCAAGGGCTTTGACAGCGACGGCGCCGGCCGGGTCCGGTCGGTCGTCACCACCGACGGGAGCGTCCCGGCCGACGTGGTCGTCCTGGGCACCGGGGCCCGCCCCAACACGGCCCTGGCCGATGCGGCCGGGCTGCCGCTGGGCGATCACGGCGGCATCCGCACCGACGTGCAGATGCGCGTGCTGGGCCACGACCACCTGTGGGCGGGCGGGGACTGTGTGGAGGTCCTCAACCTGGTCTCCGGCCAATACCAGCACGTGCCACTGGGCACCCACGCCAACAAGCACGGCCGGGTGATCGGCCACAACGTCGGCGGCTCCTATGCCACCTTCCCGGGGGTCGTGGGCACCGCGGTCAGCAAGGTGTTCAACCTGGAGATCGCCCGGACCGGGCTCCGCGAACGTGACGCCCACCACGCCGGGTTTGGCTATGTGACCGTGACCATCCGCTCGGGCACCCGGGCGGCGTATTTCCCGGGCACCCAGCGCCTGACGGTCAAGATGACCGCCGAACGCCACACCGGGCGGCTGCTGGGCGCCCAGATCGTCGGGAACCAGGGCTCGGCCAAGCGGATCGACACCGCCGCCACGGCCCTGTGGAACCACATGACGGTCGAGGAGATGACCGCCCTGGACCTGGCCTACGCGCCGCCGTTCTCACCAGTCTGGGACCCGATCCTGGTCGCCGCCCGCCAGGCGTCGGCGGCGGTGCGCGCTTCCCCCTAGCTTGGCGAGCCGCCTTCAGCCGGGCGCATCCACCCGCAGGGTGGGGGATTGCCAAGCCCTGGAACGGCGGCGTGGAGGTGGGTAGCCTTGGGTCGTCCTACTGCCGGATCGGTGCCGACCATTGCCGGAGTGGGGTCCGAGATTGCCGCCCGAACAGGGAGTGGGTGCCGTGCAGCAGCGCAGGCTTGGTCGCCTTGGCCATCGGAGTTCGGTCCTGATCTACGGCGCGGCCGCCCTGGCCGAGGTCGACCAGGACACCGCCGATGCCTCGGTCCAGCTGGCCCTGGATTCCGGGATCAACCATTTCGATGTCGCGGCCAGCTACGGCGAGGCCGAGCTGCGGCTGGGCCCGTGGATGGGTCGCATCCGGGACCGGGTCTTCCTGGCGTCCAAGACCGGCCTGCGGGACCGCGATCAGGCGTGGGCGCAGATCAACCGGAGCTTGGAACGGCTCCAGACTGACCACCTCGACCTCATCCAGGTGCACGCCGTCGGCGACCTGGCCGAGCTGGACCTGGTCACCGGTCCGGGAGGGTCGCTGGAGGCGATGGTCCGGGCCCGGGACGAGGGGCTGGCCGGCGCGATCGGGATCACCGGCCACGGCCACCAGGCCCCGGCCACCCATCTCGAAGCCCTGGCGCGGTTCGCCTTCGACACGGTCCTCACCCCGCTCAACTACGTGCTCGGGCAGGACCCGGTGTACCTGGCCGACTACCAGGCCCTGGTCGCCGAGGTCCAGGCCCGGGATGTGGGGTTGATGATCATCAAGGCGGCGTCGCGGCGGAACTGGCCGGAGCCGGTCGAGCACGGGTACACGACCTGGTACGAGCCGTTCGACGACCAGGAGCGGATTGGTGCCGCGGTGGCCTGGGTGCTGTCGCATCCCGAGGTGACCGGCATCGCGACCCCCGGCGACGTCCGCCTGCTGCCCCTGGTCATCGAGGCCGAGCGCCGTCTGGCCGACAGCAGCCGCGCCGAGGCGGAGTCGGTCCTGGCCCACGCCCCCGACTACAGCTCACCGTTCATCAACATCCCCTTCTGACCGGACGGTGGGGGCAGTTCGGTCCCAGGGCCGATGGCCAGCCCGGGTGGTGAGACGGTGAGCACACAGATCACCGACCCACCAAGGAGCGCCATCTACCCCGCCGGCGTACCTGCTAACAGGCGGACGCCCCTTGCACGTGGACACCGCAATGCACTCGGTCAATCGTTTGTGCGCTTGCTCACCTGGTGGAGCACTCGCTTCGCCGCTTCGATGGAGTTGTGATCTGTGCCGAGCGCTCCGGACTCCAGCTGGGCTCGCACGGCGGCCGCAATCCGTTCGCGAGCCCAGGTTCGAGTGTCCGAAAGCGAGACAAAGCGCTCCGCGAGCAGGAGCGCATGAAACTGGTCGAACATCTGGTCCGGCCGCTGCACTGCCTCGAGGACGGCACGGGTGGTGGCAAGGTCGGGTCGCCCCTTCAGAACACCGAGGGCCCACACGCGAGCTCCCTCCGAACCGGTCCAGAGAAGGCTAAGGACCTCCTCCTGGTCGATGTCGGGCCTATCAGCGTTCGTCTCGGCCTCATGGATGATGCGGTCCATCTCCGCTGTCCGCTGGAGTCCAGCAGGCATGGTCCCACGCACGGTCGTATAGGAGCGGGCAAGCCTCGCGACGCGTTGCGCGACAGTGTCCGCGGCACGCTGGAGCGCCTTGGCCTCGACGATGTCGCCGCGCCTTGCCGCCTCGTCGGCCTTGCGGCGCAGGACAAGCTCGAAATCGCCATACCGCAAGGACTCCAGCCGGTCGCCGACGGCGGCGAAGAGGACAAGGACCACGCCGATGGTCAGCAGCGCCGCCGCTCCAGTGTCACTCTCGGCCAGAAACACGGCAGCGACGCCGGTGGCGGCCAGCCCCAAGCCGAGCACCGCCAACGCACTGGGGACCAGCCTCTGGCGCATTGTCGACGGCTCGATCGACCTTGACTCGGTTGGGCCGACTGTGGGCTCGCTGTCGCTCATCCGCACATACTGGTCAAAATCTGCGCCACCTGGCAATCGAAGAGCGCATCAAGACCAGCAAGGGCCTGGAGTACTGCGCTAGCCAGCACCGAGCGCGCCTCGCCTGTACCTGCCCCCGCCGGCGCGCCCACCTCGCCGCGAACCAGCAGCCAGGCGAAGACGGCACTGCCGCTCCAGATCAGGAAGTTCCCGATCTGGCTCAGCAGCACCTGCGAGGACATGACCTCGGCCAGGACGAGCAGCACCCCGGCGAGAATGGCCACGGCCGGCCAGCACAGCGGCCCGAACCGGCGATCAGGGGCATGGCGAACACCGCCGTGCCCAGGAAGAAGGTCAGCGCAACCAGCGTCATTCGCAGCCGCTGTGGGCTGTCCGTGCGGCTGGGGTGAACCGCGGCGGCGCCTGCACCGACAATCAGGCATGAGCATGAACCCCGATCGGGTCCCGACCGACGCTGAGCTGCTGGCGGCGGTGGCCGAGGGGGACCCGGAGGCGTTCGGGGTCCTGTACGACCAGCACGCCCCCTGGCTGCTGGTGCGGCTGCGCCAGCGTACCGCCAACCCGGACCTGGCCGACCAGGTCGCCCAGGAGACCTTCCTGGTGGTCTGGCGTGACGCCGGGCGCTTCCGTGGTCGGGGTGCGGTGGGCGCCTGGATCTGGGGGATCGCCGTCCGGCGCCTGCTGGACGCCCAGCGTGGCGTCGCCGCCCAGGGGCGGCTCGCGAGTCTCCTCGGCCGTCGGCGGATCCCGGATGCCGCCAGCGCCGAGGAGCAGGCCCTGGCCACGCTGGAGCACCGCGAGGTGATCCGGGCGCTGAACCGGCTCGCGCCGGAGCTGCAGGCGGTCCTGCAGGCGACCGTGCTGGACGGGCTCACCACCCGCTGCCGCTGGCCGGGTTCGCCCTGAGCCTCGGCCTGCTCGCGCTCGCCGTGCGGCCGGGTCTGGAGCTGCCGGCGGCGCGCCTGGTGCTGTGGCTGCGGATTACCATGACGGCTGGCGCGCTCGGCTGCGCCTTCCTGCTCGA
>JASLIH010000147.1 GCA_030152105.1 Actinomycetes bacterium | reverse complement strand
GCGCCCACCGGGCACATCCCCTTCACCCCCCGAGCCAAGAAGGTCCTTGAGCTGTCGCTGCGTGAGGCGCTGGGGCTCGGCCACAACTACATCGGCACCGAGCACATCCTGCTCGGGCTGATCCGCGAGGGCGAGGGGGTGGCCGCCCAGGTGCTGATCAAGCTGGGCGGCAACCTCGACCGGGTCCGCCAGCAGGTCATCCAGAGCCTGGCCGACGCCAGCCAGCTCCAGGCCGAGCAGGTCGGGGGCGTGCCGCCCCGGATCAGCCAGGAGCAGGCCATGGCCATGGTCGCCGGCGGCCCCGGCGTGTACCGGGACGAGCCGGCCGAGCTGGTCCGGGTGGTGCCGCTGGCCCGCGAGGTCTTCCGGGGCCTCGGCCTCCGGGTCGTGCTGATCTCGCTTGAGGTCTGGTCGGGCTGGCTGGACCTTCGCTACGTGATACTGCCAGAGGAGCCGTCCGGGCCGCCCCAGTTCGCCGGTCTCGACTGGCGGGTCGCCGACGACGCCGGCACCACCTATGAGGTGATGGGCATGGCCCACGGCGGCGGTCGCCTGCTCCACATCCTCCAGGTGGGCTTCCGGCCCGCGCCCCCCGAGGAGGCCCGGACCCTCACCCTGACGCTCACCAACGGCGCCGAGCCCACCCAGCCCCTGGCGATCGTCGAGATCGAGCTGGCCGCCGGGACCTAGGCGGGGCGGGCCTCGGCCAGCAGCTTGGCGATGCGGGTGACCCCCTCGACCAGGTCGTCGTCCCCAAGGGCGTACGACAGGCGGGCGTAGCCGGGGGCGCCGAAGGCCTCCCCGGGCACGATGGCCACCTTGGCCTCCTCGAGGATCAGGTCGGCCAGCTCCATGGTGGTGGCCGGCCGCTGGCCGCGCAGCTCCCGGCCCAGCACCGCCTCCAGCGACGGGAAGGCGTAGAAGGCGCCCTCGGGCTCGACGCAGGTGACCCCCGGGATGGCCCGCAGCAGCTCCACCATCTTGCGCCGCCGCCGGTCGAAGGCGGTCCGCATCTCGGCCACGTCCTCCAGGCCGCCCGAGACGGCGGCCAGCGCGGCCGCCTGGGAGACGTTGGCCACGTTCGAGGTGGCGTGGCTCTGGAGGTTGACGGCCGCCCTGACCACGTCGGGCGGGCCGATCAGCCAGCCGACCCGCCAGCCGGTCATGGCGTAGGTCTTGGCCACCCCGTTGACGACCACGCAGCGGTCGGCCAGCTCGGGCACGACCGCCGGCATCGAGGTGAACTCGGCCGAACCGTAGACCAGGTGCTCGTAGATCTCGTCGGTCAGCACCCACAGCCCCCGGCCGGCCGCCCAGCGGCCGATGGCCTCGACCTCCTCGCGCGGGTAGACGGCGCCGGTCGGGTTGGAGGGGGAGACGAACACCAGCAGCTTGGTCCGGTCGGTGGTGGCCGCCTCGAGCTGCTCGACCGACACCCGGAACCCGGTCGACTGGCCGGTCTCGACAACCACCGGCTCGGCCCCGGTCAGGGAGATCGCCTCGGGGTAGGTGACCCAGTAGGGCGCGGGCAGCAGGACCTCGTCGCCCGGGTCCAGCAGGGTGGTGAACGCCTCGAAGATGGCGTGCTTGCCGCCGTTGGTGACCAGCACCTGGCTGGGCTCGACGGCCAGGCCGGAGTCGCGGGCCGTCTTGGCCGCGATCGCCGCCCGCAGCTCGGGCAGGCCGGGCCCCGGGGTGTAGTGGTGGAACCTGGGCTGCCGGCAGGCGGCCACCGCCGCCTCGACGATCCGCTCGGGGGTCGGGAAGTCGGGCTCGCCGGCGCCGAAGCCGATCACGTCCTCGCCGGCCGCCCTGAGCTCCCTGGCCTTGGCGTCGATGGCCATGGTGGCCGACTCGGCGATGGCGGCGACACGGCGGGAGATCCTTGACACTGGGCTTGCCTCCATACGGTCTTGCGGATTGAGGAGCGAGGATAGAGTGGCCGCATGACCGACCAGAAATCCACCCCGATCCTGCCCGGCGAGCTGCGGCCCGGCGACGGGCGGTTCGGCAGCGGCCCCTCCAAGGTCCGCCAGGAGGCGGTGACCGCCCTGGCCGCGGCCGCTCCCACCTTCCTCGGCACCAGCCACCGCCAGGCCCCGGTCCGCTCGGTCGTCGGCCGCGTCCGGGCCGGGCTGGCCGAGCTGTTCGACCTGCCCGCCGGCTACGAGGTCGCCCTCGGCAACGGCGGCTCGACCCTGTTCTGGGACCTGGCCACCTTCTCCCTGATCGAGCGGCGCAGCCAGCACCTGGTGTTCGGCGAGTTCTCGGCCAAGTTCGCGGCCGCCGTCACCGCCGCCCCCTTCCTGGACGAGCCCCAGGTGATCGCCAGCGCGTTCGGCAGCCACCCCGAGGCCCGGCCCGACCCGGACGTCGACCTGTACGCCCTGACCCACAACGAGACCTCGACCGGGGTGGCCATGGACGTCCGGCGGCCCCTGGGCGCCGGCGGGCTGGTCTGCGTCGACGCCACCTCGGCGGCCGGCGCCCTGCCCGTCGACCCCGGCCAGGCCGACGTCTACTACTTCGCCCCCCAGAAGTCGTTCGCGTCCGACGGCGGCCTCTGGCTGGCCTGGCTGTCGGAGGCGGCCATCGACCGGGTCGAGCGCGTCAGCGCCTCCGGGCGACACATCCCGGCCATGCTCAGCCTGGGGGTCGCCCTGGAGCAGTCACGGGCCGACCAGACCCTCAACACCCCGGCCCTGGCCACCCTGTTCCTGCTGGCCACCCAGCTCGACTGGCTCCACGAGCAGGGCGGGCTGGCCTGGTCGGCCAAGCGCTGCGACGAGTCGGCCGGGATCGTCTACGGCTGGGCCGAGGCCAGCGGGTACGCGACCCCGTTCGTGACCGACCCGGCCATGCGCAGCCACACCGTCGCCACCATCGACCTCGACCCGTCGGTCGACGCCGGCGCCGTCACCCGGGCCCTGCGGGCCAACGGGATCGTCGACACCGAGTCCTACCGCAAGCTGGGGCGCAACCAGCTCCGAATCGCCATGTTCCCGGCGATCGAGCCGGCCGACCTCGAGGTCCTCACGCGGGCGATCGACTGGCTGGTGGAGCGGCTGTGAGCGCCTCCTAGAGGTGGACCACAGGGCAGGTCAGGGTGCGGGTGATGCCGTCGACCGCCTGGACCCGGGCCACCACCAGCTTGCCCAGGTCGTCGACGTTGCGAGCCTCCGCGCGGACGATCACGTCGTAGGGGCCGGTGACGTCCTCGGCCTGCTGGACGCCCTTGATCTCGGCGATCTCCTTGGCGACCTGGGCGGCCTTGCCGACCTCGGTCTGAATGAGGATGTATGCCGTCACCACAAGCAACGACCTCCTTGAGTTCTGCCGCCGCAACGGCGCGCCCACGGCTGCCCCGGGGTCGAAGGGTCTGCGCATGCTACACGCGGGTCCAGGGTGTGCCAAGAGCATGAAACGACGCGACCGGCCAGGCATTTCACGAGAGCGCAAGGGCCGGTATGCTTTGCTTCCCCGACTGGGAGCGAGATGGCGGGACGGCAGCGGCGGTTCCTCGACCGGGTCGAGGCTGGCGGGTTGCTGGCCGAAGTCGTGACCAGCCTCGTCAGGCCCCCCGTGCTGGTCCTGGGCGTCCCCCGGGGCGGGGTGGTGGTGGCCGCCCAGGTGGCGGTCCGCCTCGGCGCCCCCCTCGACGTGGTCGTGCCCCGCAAGGTCGGCGCCCCCGGGAACCCGGAGCTGGCCGTCGGCGCCGTCGCCGACGGGGTCCAGGCGCTCGACGAGCCGGCCATCCGTCGCCTCGGGCTGGACATGGCCGCGGTCCGGGCCGAGGCGGCCCGCCAGACGGCCGAGGTGGCCAGGCGGACCGCCGCCTACCGCGACGGCCTGCCCCCCCTCGAGCTGGCCGGCCGGACGGCCGTGCTGGTCGACGACGGGGTGGCGACCGGCTGGACCTGCGCGGCGGCCGCCTCCTACACCCGCCGGGCCGGCGCCACCCGGGTCCTGGTGGCTGTGCCCGTCGGCCCGCCCGACCTGGCCGAGCGGCTCTCGCCGGTCGTCGACCAGGTGGTCGTGCTGCTCACCCCGGACCCGTACCTCAACGTCGGCCAGGTCTACGAGCACTTCCCCCAGGTCGACGACGACGAGGTCCTGCGGTGTCTCCAGGAGAGGCGCGCCTCGACCCCACGCTAGACTGGACGCCTCTCGTCTCCAACGCTGGAGGGCCTAGATGCCGACCTCGCCACCGTCCGACCTGGGCCTCGCCGCCAGATCGGTCGCCTTCCACCCGACCGAGGCCGAGCTGCGCGAGTACACCGACGCGATGCCCCAGGCCCGTCGGACGAAGTACGGCAACGTCAACGTCCAGACCAAGGTCGTCTCCCGGTCCAAGGGGTCGACCTACGTGGTCACGGACCGGCCCTCCGAGCACAGCGACCAGACGATCGACCGCCAGGAAGGGGCCCGGTTGGCCGCCTTCCAGGACCAGTACATCCGCGGCCAGGACATGGTGGTGGTCGACGGGTTCGTCGGCCACGCCGGCCCCTACCGCACCCCGGCCCGGCTGGTCATCGAGAAGGCCAACGCCAACATCGCCGGCATGCAGCGGTTCCTGTACTACGACCCGGTCGAGGGCGACACCGGCCACGAGCCCGAGATCACCATCGTCTACACCCCCAACCTGGCCGCCCCCGGCTACCCCGACGACCGGGTGATCGCCGTCGACCTGGACGCCGGCGTGACCCGGGTCCTCAACTCCGACTACTTCGGGGAGTCCAAGAAGGGCGGCCTGCGGATGTGGAACCGCAAGGTCTACGAGGGCGGCGGGCTGGCCATGCATGCCGGCTGCAAGGTCATCCCGACCTCCGACGGCGAGAAGACCATGCTGATCGTCGGCCTCTCCGGGACGGGCAAGACCACCACCACCTTCACCAAGCAGAACGGCTCCCAGGCGGTCCAGGACGACTTCATCGGGCTGTTCGCCGGGGGCAGGATCGTCTCCACCGAGGACGGCTGCTTCGCCAAGACCTTCGCCCTCTCGGCGACCGACGAGCCGGCCATCCACGGGGCCGTGACCAAGCCCGACGCCTACCTGGAGAACGTCTCCCAGCACGGCGACGAGATCGACTTCTTCGACACCTCCTACACCCAGAACGGCCGGGCCGTGTTCAACATGCGCTCGATCGACAACTACCCGGCCGGCCGGGTCCCGCCGGCGTCGTTCCTGCTGGTCCTGAACCGCAACGAGAACGTCATCCCCGGGGTGGCCCGGCTCAACGTCGAGCAGGCGGCCGGCTACTTCATGCTCGGCGAGACCCAGGGCACCTCGGCCGGCGGCAAGGACGAGGAGGGCCGGTCGCTGCGCGTCCCTGGGACCAACCCGTTCTTCCCCCTCCGCCACGAGCAGCAGGGCAACCGGCTGGCCGAGCTGCTGGAGACCCACCCGCTCGAGGTGTTCCTGCTCAACACCGGCCGGGTCGGCGGGCCCGAGGGCGACGACCGCTCCAGGAAGCTCCGCATCCCGCACTCGTCGGCCATCGTCCGGGCCATCGCCGAGGGCAGCATCACCTGGGACGAGGACCCCGACTTCGGCTACCAGGTCGCCTCCGAGGTGCCGGGCATCGACGACCCCGAGCTGCTCCAGCCGCGCCGGCTGTACGAGCGCCAGGGCCGCGGCGACGAGTACCGCCGCCACGTCGAGCGCCTCAAGGCCGAACGGGCCGACTACCTCGCCGAGTTCCCGGGGCTGGACGAGGCCATCGTCAAGGCCGTGTCCTGAGCCGGATGGGGGTCCGGGGGGCGCATGGAGCCTGGCGGTAGCCCCCCGGGCGATCGGGAGCTGCGGCACCTCGGTGAGTTCGGGCTGATCGCCCGGCTGACCGGAGGGCTGGAGCCCGGCCCCGGGGTCGAGGCCGGGGTGGGCGACGACGCCGCCGTGCTCCTGCCGACCCCGGAGCACCGGCTGGTCGTCACCACCGACGTGCTCGTCGAGGGGCTGGACTTCACCGCCGAGCTGTCCGAGCCCGAGGACTGGGGCTGGAAGGCGGTCGCGGCCAACCTCTCCGACCTGGCCGCGATGGCCGCCGAGGCCCGCTGGCTGGTGCTCGCCCTGACCGTGCCCGAGGCGACCCCGGTGCCGACCCTCGAGCGGGTCTACGCCGGGGTCGGCGAGGCCTGCCGGACGTTCGGGGTGTCGCTGGTCGGGGGCGACGTCTCCGCCGGCCCGGTTCTGTCCCTGGCCGTGACCGCCCTCGGGGAGGTCGAGCGCCCGGTGCTCCGGTCGGGGGCCCGGCCCGGGGACCGCCTGGTCGTCACCGGCCCGCTGGGGGCGGCCGCGGCCGGGCTGGCCCTGCTCCGGTCCGGGGACCCGGCGGCCAAGGAGCTGCTGGACCGGTTCCCCGGCCTGGCCGCCGCCCACCGCCGGCCCCAGCCCGCCCTGGCCATGGGCGTCGTCCTGGCCCGGGCGGGGGCGACGGCCATGATCGACGTGTCCGACGGCCTGGCCGGCGACGCGCTCCACCTGGCCGAGTCGTCCGGGGTCGGCGTCGAGGTCCACGAGGCCACCGTCCCTCTGGCCCCCGGGGTCATCCAGGCGGCCGCCCTGCTCGGCCTGGACCCGCTCGCCCTGGCCCTTGCCGGGGGAGAGGACTTCGTCCTGGCCGCCGCCCTGCCCCGGGCCGCCGACCTCGGCGGCGTGCTCGACTGCGGCCGGTTCGTCGCCGACCCGGGCCAGCGGGTCCGGATGACCCGGTCCGGGCCGCTGCCCCTGGCCGGCCTGGCCTACGACCACTTCCGGTCGGAGCGCTAGGAGGCGGCCAGGACCTCGTCGGCGGCCCGCTCACCGGACTGGACGGCGCCCTCCATATAGGAGGTCCAGACGGTGGCGGTCTCGGTCCCGGCCCAGTGGAGGCGGCCGATGGGCTCGCGGAGGGCCTGGCCGAAGGAGGTCCAGACCCCGGGCGGGAAGTAGCCGGCGTAGCAGCCGCCGCTGTACTCCTCGTCCGCCCACGACCGCTCCAGCAGCTCCCGGGGCCGGCCGGCCCGCTCGCCGAAGTAGTCGGTCAGGCAGGCCAGGATGCCGGCCCGCCGCTCGGCCGGGTCGCGCCTTGCCCAGCTGCGGGCCTGCTCGCCCTCGATGAACCCGACCAGCACCCCGGGCGACCCGTCCTCGGGGGAGTTGTCGTAGACGATCCTGACCGGGCCGTTGTCGCTGACGGCCAGGCCGGACAGCCCGTCGGTGCGCCAGAACGGCTCGTCGTAGAGGGCGTGGACCTTGATCACGCTGCCCATCGGGACCCGCTGGGTGAGCTGGTTGCGCCAGCCGGGCATGGCCGGCCGGTAGCCGATCCGCCCGGCGATGGCCGGGGGCACGGCCAGGATGGCCCGGCCGGCCGCCACCGACCGGCCGCCGGCCTCGACCACCACCCCGGCCTCGCCGTGGCGGACCACCTGGGCCGGGGCGCCGAGCACGACCCGCCCGCCCAGCGCCTCGGCCAGCCGGATCGAGATGGTCTGGGCCCCCTGGTGGAAGCGGCGCTCCTGGGCGCCGCCGGCGGTGTCGATCAGCGGGGCGATGCCGCCGGCGGACCGGATCACGAACAGGGTGTGCAGCAGCGAAAGGTCGCGTGCCTCGGCGGCCAGGGTCCCCCGGATGACCGCCCGCAGCCAGTTCCTGGCCCGCTCGGCCGTCACCCGGTCCTGAAGCCAGGTCTCGACCGTCTGGGAGTCCCAGGCCAGCGCGTCGGTGGCCGTCCAGGGCGCCTCCAGCGGCACCCTGGACGCCATGGCGTCGAGCTCGCGGATGGCCTGGCCCAAGGCCACGGCGCTCACCGGGTCGCTGCCGTCGGGCAGCTGGCCGTCGAACCGGTGGGCCCGGCCGTCGCGGAACTCGGTGTTCAGGCCGTGCTCGTAGCTCGCGTAGGTGGTGACCCCGAACCGGGCGGCCAGGGCGGCGATGCGGTCCTGGGTGGGGCCGATCCACTGGCCGCCGTGGTCGATCGGGGTGCCGTCGGCCGCGGGCAGGGTCAGGGTCCGCCCGCCCACCCGTTCCCGGGCCTCCAGCACCACCACCTCGGCCCCGGCGTCCACCAGCCTGCTGGCGGCGGCCAGCCCGGCCAGGCCGGCCCCGACCACGACGACGTCTGCTGCGGCGGTCAACACACTCTCCTCACGGGATGGGGGCCGCACTCTACGAAGGTGCGACGGGAAAACTCCAGCGCCATGACCGCTTCGCGACAATCTGTTGTCGCCCTGTGTCCGCCGAGTGGATAAGGTCAACTGGGGGAAGGGGGACAGCCATGACGATGACAGCAGCGCGCGCGAGCAGCGTCCGCACCTTCGACTCCACCTGCCCGGCCACCGGGGAGGTGGTGGGCACGTTCCCGCTCGACGGGCCCGAGCAGGTCGCGGCCGCCGTGGAAAGGGCCAGGGAGGCGGCCGGAGGCTGGGCCGGGCTGGGCTTCGACGGGCGCCGGCGGGCCCTGCTGGCCTACAAGGCGCTGCTGGTCCGCCGGACCGACGAGCTGGTCGCCCTTGTCCACCGCGAGAACGGCAAGCCCACCGCCGACGCCCTCATCGAGGTCCTGATGATTGTCGAGCACCTCGACTGGGCGGCCCGCAACGCGGCCCGGGTGCTCGGGCCGCGCCGGGCCCGCGGCACCCTGGTGCTGGCCAACCATTCCGCCTCGGTGGAGTACCAGCCCCTCGGGGTGGTCGGGGTCATCGGTCCCTGGAACTACCCGGTGTTCACCCCGCTCGGGTCGATCGCCTACGCCCTGGCCGCCGGGAACGCGGTGGTGTTCAAGCCGAGCGAGCTGACCCCGGCGGTGGGCTGCCTGCTGGCCGACACCTTCGCCGAGGCCGTGGGCGACCAGCCGGTGCTCCAGGTGGTCACCGGGGACGGGGCCACCGGCCATGCCCTGTGCCTGGCTGGCGTGGACAAGATCGCCCTCACCGGGTCGCCGGCCACCGGCCGCAAGGTGATGGCCGCCTGCGCCGAGCGGCTCACCCCGTTGGTGCTGGAGCTGGGCGGCAAGGACGCCATGGTGGTCGACGCCGACGCCGACCTGGACGCCGCTGCCGAGCAGGCGGTCTGGGGCGGGATGGCCAACGCCGGCCAGACCTGCCTGGCCGTCGAGCGGGTGTACGTGGTCGACCCGGTCTACGACCGGTTCCTGGCCAAGCTGGTCGAGCGCGCCTCCCGCGTCCGCCCGGGTGGCGGCCCCGGGGCCGACTTCGGGCCCATGACCCTGCCCAGGCAGCTCGAGATCATCCAGCGGCACCTGGACGACGCCTTCGCCCGCGGCGCCAGGGCGCTGGTCGGCGGCCCGGACGCGGTCCACCCGCCCTATGTCGACCCGGTGGTGCTGGTCGACGTGCCGGCTGACGCCCTGGTCATGCGGGAGGAGACCTTCGGCCCGGTCCTGCCGGTGATCAGGGCCCGCGACGCCGACCACGCCGTCGCCCTGGCCAACGCCAACCCTTACGGCCTGGGCGCGGCCGTGTTCGCCGGCCGCCGGGCGGACCGGATCGCCCGCGCTCTGCGCTCGGGCATGACCAGCGTCAACTCGGTCCTGACCTACGCCGGCATGCCGTCGCTGCCTCTGGGCGGGGTGGGGGAGTCCGGCTTCGGCCGCATCCACGGCCCCGACGGCCTGCGCGAGTTCGCCCGCTCCAAGGCCATCACCCGCCAGCGCTTCGCGCTGCCGTTCCCGATGCAGAGCTTCAACCGGCCGAGCTTTGTCCTCCCGGCCGTCAAGCAGGTCATGAAGCTGCGCCACGGCCACGCCCCCCGGCGCCGTCAGCCGAGCTTGCGGTGATCCCAGCTCGAGACCCGGGTCGGGTGGAAGTGGATGCCGACCCGCTTGGCGGCCGGCCGGGCGAGGGTGGCGCGTAGGTCGGGGGTGGGGGCGACGCCGCCGTAGCGGGCGGCAAGGGCGACGCCGATGTCGAGGACCTGGCCGGGGTCGTGGACCAGCTCGGCGTCGCATTCCAGGCTGACTCCGCGGAGCTCCTGGTAGGCCGTGCCGGCCTCGGTCAGGAGGGTGGCCCTGGGGTCTCTTGCCAGGTTGCGGGCCTTCTGGGAGGCGGCGTAGGTCCAGCAGTCGAGGCGGCCGGCGGCCGGGAGATACCAGAGGGCGGCCAGGTGGGGGCGGCCGCCGGGGCCGACGGTGGCGCAGATCAGGGTGCGCTGGGCCTCCAGGAACGCGGCCAGCTCGGCCTCGGTCATCCGGATCTGGCGGCGGCGGTCCATGGCCCGCAGTCTACGGCGGCGACGCTGGTAGCCTGGCCCGATCCTTGGTCCCGGACCGGTTCGGAGAGGAGGTGGACGGGTGCCCGTGCCCGCTCGAGTGCTCACCATCGCCGGGTCCGACTCCGGCGGCGGGGCCGGGATCCAGGCGGACCTCAAGACGTTCCTGGCCCACGGGGTGCACGGCATGTCGGCTGTCACCGCCGTGACCGTGCAGAACTCGGTCGGGGTGCAGGGGATCTACGAGCTCGAGCCCCGGGCCGTGTTCGAGCAGATCGAGTCGGTGGCCACCGACATCGGGGTCGACGCGGTCAAGACCGGGATGCTGGCCTCGGCCCCGATCATCGAGGCCGTCGCCGGGGCCTGCGAGCGCTTCTCCCTGCCCAACCTGGTGGTCGACCCGGTGGCGGCGTCCAAGCACGGCGACCCGCTGCTCCGTCCCGACGCCCTGTCCGCGCTGCGGGAGCGGCTGGCCCCGCTGGCCACCGTGATGACCCCCAACCTGGGCGAGGTCAAGCTGCTGTGCGGGGTCGAGGTCCGCGACCGCAGCGACCTGCTGCCCGCGGCCAGGGCGATGCACGAGCTGGGGTCGCGCTGGGTGCTGGTCAAGGGCGGGCACCTCCCCGGCGGCGACGCCGTCGACCTGCTCTTCGACGGTAACGAGGCGGTCGAGCTGACCGCCCCCCGCCTGGCCACCCCCCACACCCACGGGACCGGCTGCACCCTGGCCTCGGCCATCGCCGCCAACCTGGCCGACGGCCTTGAGGTCGTTCCCGCCGTCCAGTCGGCCAAGCGCTACCTGTCGGGGGCGATCGCCGGCGGCTTCCCGCTGGGCAAGGGCATCGGCCCCACCGACCACGCCTGGCGCTTCCGGGCCGCCGGTCTGCTCCGCCCCGGCGGCCCCAGCCACCCCACGCCCGTGCCCTGGCCGTACGGGCCCAACCCCTACGAGGGCTGACGATGGTCTCCCGCAAGGCGACACTGGTGGCAAGGGCCCTGGTCGTCCACGACGGCAAGGTCCTGGCCGCCCACCACCGGCACGAGGACGGCGACGACTTCTGGTGCTTGCCGGGGGGCAAGGTCAAGCCCGACGAACGGGTCGAGGACGCCGCCCGGCGCGAGCTGATGGAGGAGGCCGGGCTGCCGATCGGCCTGGCTGGCGTGGTCTGGCTCCAGGACCTGGTCGTCGAGGGCGAGTTCGTGGTCGTGTTCGCGGGCTGGCTGGCCGCCGGCCACGACGGCGTGCTCGACATCGAGCCCAACCCCAGCGGGGACAAGAACCTGGCCGAGGTCGCCTGGCGAACCCCCGACGAGCTGCTGGCCGGTGACTTCCGCCCGGCCCCCCTGCTCAAGCTCCTCGACCTCGGCAACCTCCCCGAGCTTCCCCGCCCGGAGGCCTAGGGGCGCCGCAGCAGCTCGGCCAGGGTGGCGTTGACCTCCTCCAGGTTCAGGCCGCCGGCGGCCAGCTGCTCGGGCTCCAGAGGCCGCAGGCGCTGGCAGAAGGCGATCGCCTCGTCGACCGGCTCGGGGTCGTCGGGCCGCTCGTCGATCAGCTCGAACAGCGCGTCCTCGGCGTCGGCGTAGCGGCCAAGGGCCTCGAGGACCCGGGCCACGGCCAGACGCTGAGGGACCGACAGGGCCAGCCCCTCGGCCCGCTCCACCAGGCCGGCGGCCAGCTCGCGGTCGAGCAGCCGCTCGGAACGCGCGGCCAGGCACCCGGCCAGGGCGATGGCCCGCCGGTAGCGGGCCACGGCCTCGGCCTCCTGCCCGGCCTCGGCGTACAGGCCGGCCTCGGTGGTGAGCAGCTCCATGGCCATCGCCACCCGCCGCATGTCCGGGCTCGCCCCCGAGGTGAGCATGTCGACCAGCTGGGCGTCGTCGAGCACAGCAACGACCCCGGTCCCGACCCCCAGCAGCGGCTTGTAGGCCTCGTCGAACATCCCGAGCGCCTCGTCCCCGCGCCCGCCCTTGGCCAGCCCCACGATGGCGGCCAGGATGCGTCCGACCTGCTCGATCTGGCGCATGAGATAGTCGCGCTGGTACAGGGTCGGCCTCCTCGGGTGGCGAGTTCCGCCAGGCCGGTCAAGGCTATCCCAGGCGGTCGACGACGTTGACCTGAGAGGACCCGATGAGCGACCACGAACGGCCGGATGTCCCGCCGGCGCTGCGGCGCCTGGCCGCCTGGAGCTGGCGCCTGCTGGCCGTGCTGGCCGCGGCCGGGCTCGTGCTGTACCTGCTCATCCAGCTCAAGGTCATCGTGGTGCCGGTGATCGTCGCCCTGTTCCTGGCCACCCTGCTGGTCCCGCTGGTGCAGTGGCTCGAGCGGCGCGGCTGGCCGCACCTGACGGCGGTGCTGACCGTGTCCGGGGCCGCGGTGCTGCTGCTGGTGGCGATCATCGCCGGGTTCGTCCCGCTGATCGGCAACGAGCTGGGCACGCTGCGCCTGCGGGCCGACGAAGGGGTCGCCGAGGTGCAGCGGTTCATCGCCTCGCGCCCGTTCGGGATCAGCGAGGACGACCTCAACCGCTACCTCGACCAGGCCCGCCAGCGCTTCACCGAGAACTCGACCGGCCTCACCCGCGGCGCCGTCCACGGCGTGACCGTGATCGGGGAGCTGCTCACCGGGCTGATCCTGTCCCTGTTCCTGACCTTCTTCTTCGTCAAGGACTCCGAGCGCTTCACCCGCTGGATCCTCGACTTCGCCGGCCGGCACCGCGAGCACCACCTGCGCGAGATCGGCATCCGCTCGGCCACCGCGGTCTCAGGCTACCTGCGCGGCCAGGCCTCGGTCGGCGCGGTCGACGCCGTCTTCATCGGCATCGGCCTGGCCATCCTCGGCGTCCCCCTGGTCGTCCCCCTGGCCTTCCTGACCTTCGTGGCCGCCTTCCTGCCGCTGGTCGGGGCGTTCGTCGCCGGCGTCCTGGCCGCCCTGGTCGCCCTCGTCACCAAGGGGGTGACGACCGCCCTGCTGGTGGTCGGCCTCACCGTGCTGGTGCAGCAGCTGGAAGGCCACCTGCTGGCCCCGCTGCTGCTCGGGCGGGCGGTGGCCCTGCACCCGGTGGTGATCATCCTCGCCCTGGCCGCCGGGGCCATCCTCGGCGGCATCATCGGGGCGTTCCTAGCCGTGCCGATCGCCGCCGTGGTCACCGCCGTCGGCACCTACCTGCGCGGTGAACCGGTCGGGGAGCCGGCCGACGCGGGCGAGCCGGAACCCGAGACCAGCGAACGGGCCGAGGCCGACCAGGGCGAGCCGGGCTAGACGGCCCGGCGGACCTTGTTGGCCTTGATGCAGGAGGTGCAGACGTTGCGCCGGCGCGGGGTGCGCCCCTCCAGGATGCGGATCCGCTGGATGTTGGGGTTCCAGCGGCGCGGGCTGCGCTTGTGGGAGAAGCTGACCTTCATGCCGAAGCCCGGGTGCTTGCCGCAGATGTCACAGACGGCAGCCATCGTCGGAAGACCTTCCTTGAGTGTGAATTCGCGCGAATTGCAGAGAGCCGGGAGAGGGTAGCACGGCCCCGTCCGAGCCCGCACCTATACTGAGCCGGTGGCCGAGACCCGACCTCCCGACCCGCTCGGCACCCCGCTGGCCAAGGCTCCCGGGGTGTCCGCCGCGCTGGCCAAGGCGCTCGAGGAAGGCTTCGGCTACCACACCGCCCGCGACCTGATCGAGCACTACCCGCGCCGCTACCTGACCAGGGGCGAGCTCACCGACCTGGCCCACGCCAAGAAGGGTGCCGAGGTCACCCTGGTCGGGACCGTCCGCAACCTGGCCAAGAAGATGCCCCGGCGCAACCTGCGCATCCTCGAGGTCCGGGTGGCCGACGACAGCGGCGCCTGGGTCTGCACCTGGTTCAACCAGCCATGGCACGCCCAGAAGCTGACCGTGGGCACGGTCGCCGCCTTCTCGGGCAAGCTCGCCTGGAAGGCGGGCCGCCTCGGCATGGCCAACCCCGGCTACGAGGTGCTGCGCGAGGGCGACGACCCCGAGGGGTTCGCCAACGAGGTCATCCCCGTCTACCCGGCCAGCAAGGAGATCTCCTCGGGCCGGCTCCGCCGGGCCGTCGGGGCCCTGCTCGACCGCTTCGGCGACGTCCCCGACTTCGTGCCCGAGCCGCTGCGCCGCACCCACGGCCTGCCCGACCGGGCCGCCGCGCTGGAGGCCATCCACCGCCCCGCCGACCGCAAGGAGGCGACCCGGGCCCGCGACCGCCTCGTCTACGACGAGCTGTTCGTCCTCCAGGTCGGCCTGGCCCTGCGCCGCCGCGCCCAGGAGGCCGGCCAGCACGGCCAGGCCCTCCAGACCGACGGCGACCTGACCAAGCGCCTCCTGGCGAGCCTCCCCTTCCAGCCCACCGGCGCCCAGTCCCGGGTCATGTCCGAGATCGGCGCCGACCTGTCCAGCTCCAAGCCGATGCACCGCCTGCTCCAGGGGGAAGTGGGCAGCGGAAAGACATTAATCGCCCTCTGGGCGCTGCTGTGCGCGGTCCAGTCGGGGATGCAGGGGGCGATCATGGCCCCGACCGAGGTGCTGGCCGACCAGCACGGGATCAACCTCAGGGGGCTGCTGGAGCCGCTGGGGGAGGGCGGCGGGCTGTTCGGGGGGCCGCGGGTCGAGGTGCTGACGGCCGGGGTCACCGGGGCGGCCAGGCAGCGGGTCCTCGAAGGGGTGGCCGCCGGCGAGGTCGACCTGCTGGTCGGCACCCACGCACTGCTGTCGGAGGGGGTCGAGTTCCGCAAGCTGGGCGTGATCGTGGTCGACGAGCAGCACCGCTTCGGGGTCCACCAGCGGGTCCGGCTGCGCGAGAAGGGCGACAGCCCGCACGTGCTGATCATGACCGCGACCCCGATCCCGCGGACGCTGGCGCTGACGCTGTACGGCGACCTGGACGTGTCCACCCTGGACGAGCTGCCCCCGGGCAGGACGCCGATCGCCACCCACGTGGTCGCCGACGCCACCCTGCGCGACCGGGCCTACCAGCGGGTCCGCGAGGAGGTGGCCGCCGGCCACCAGGCCTATGTCGTCTGCGCCCTCAAGGACGAGTCCGACAAGGTCGAGGTCCGCTCGGCCAAGGCCGAGGCCGAGCGGCTCCGGGCCGAGGTCTTCCCCGACCTGCGGGTTGGGCTGGTCTACGGCGACATGCCGGCCAGGGAGAAGGAGGCGACCATGGACCGCTTCCGGGCCGGCGAGGTCGACGTGCTCGTCTCCACCACCGTGATCGAGGTCGGCGTCGACGTGCCCAACGCCACCGTGATGCTGATCGAGGACGCCGACCGCTTCGGCCTGTCCCAGCTCCACCAGCTCCGGGGCCGGGTCGGGCGGGGCCAGGCCCCCGGGCTGTGCGTCCTGTTCGCCGACCCCCTGACCGACGAGGGCCGGGCCCGCATGGACGCCATCGCCCGCACCAACGACGGCTTCGAGCTGGCCAACGAGGACCTGCGCATCCGCGGCGAGGGAACGGTGTTCGACGCCCGCCAGTCCGGCCTCTCCGACCTCAAGCTGGCCCGGCTGATCGAGGACTTCGACTGGGTCCAGCGGGCCCGCCGGGACGCCTTCGCGCTGGTCGACGCCGACCCCGAGCTGTCCGACCCGGCGCACCGGCGGCTGCGCCAGGAGGTGCTGGCCCGCCTGGGCGACGGCCGGGCCGAGTGGCTGGCCCGCGGCTAGCGCGAACCACCGCCACCCACTAGGCTCCTGCCATGTCGACCGATGACCGCGGCTGGTCGGACGAGGAACAGCTCGTCCAGTACCTGGCCGAGTTCAGCTTCGGCCGGAACGAGGCCAGGATCTACCTGGCCGCCCTCGGCCGGCCGCCGCTGCGGGTGGCCGAGCTGGCCGAGCTGGCCGACGTCAACCGGCCCAAGGCCTACGACGCGCTGCGCCAGCTGGTCG
>JASLIH010000123.1 GCA_030152105.1 Actinomycetes bacterium | reverse complement strand
AGGGGCTGGCGTGACCGCACCGCCAGCATGCCCGACGAGCTCACCACCCTGGCCAACATCCTCGTCGCACCGCCGGTGCCGTTCCTCCCCGAGGCCGTCCACGGCCAGATGGTGATCGGTGTCCTCGGCGTGTACGCCGGTTCGGTCGAGGACGGCGCCAACGCCGCCCAGCCACTCCGGGCCCTTGCCGAACCGATCGCCGACCTGATGGGCCCCATGCCCTACACCGTTATCCAGAGCCTGCTCGACCCGCTCTGGCAGGCCGGCGCCCAGAACTACTTCAGCGGGGTGATGCTCGACCAGCTCGCCGACGAGACCATCGAGACGCTGCTCGCCCAGCATGCCGCCGGCCGAGCGCCCGTCCGCGAGCTGCACCTGCACCAGGGCGGCGGCGCCATGGCCAAAACCCCCGCGGGCGGCACCGCGTTCGCCCACCGCGACGCGGCGTACATCCTCAACATCATCGCCCGCTCGCCCGACCGCCAGGGCTTCGAAGAGCACGTCGGCTGGGCCCGCGCCACCCACAAGGCCATGGACCCATGGAGCACCGGCGGGGGCTACGTCAACTTCGCCTCCGAACCAGGACAGGACAAGGTGCAGGCCTCCTACCCCCCTGACACCTACACCCGTCTGGTCGCCGTGAAGGACCGGTACGACCCGAGCAACCTGTTCCAGCTCAACCAGAACATCCGCCCCTCTGGCGGCCACTGATCGACCCGATCACCTCATCGAGTGCCCAAGGCCGGGGGTAGGGCTGGCCTCCAACGGGGTGGGCGAAGCGGCTACGATGGCCTTGCTGCCTGTGGATGCCGTGCAGCCGGTGCCTCTGCGGGCTGGTAGCGGGTGAGGTTGATCCCATGCCGTCACAACGTGACAGGCTGCGAGTTGGTGCAGCCGTGGTTGGCGCGGTCGCGTTGCTCGCCGTGGTGGGCCGCATCACCAGCTCCGAGGCGCCGGCGTCCCGGCCGAGACCGGCACCGGCAACGCTGCGGGCGCTCCCGCAGCGCCCTCACCTGCCCGAACGGTGGGTGACGCAGCAGCTGGATGTTGGCCATGGCGGTGGTCCACTGATCTTCGGCGCCGGCAGCCTCTGGGTCGGCGCGTGGCCGGACCGCGAGGTCGTGCGGATCGATCCGCGCTCCAACCGAGTCACCGCCCGGTTCTCAGCCGGCGGCTTGAACCCGACCGGGCTGGCGGTTGACGCAACGACCGTCTGGGTGGTGCATCCCGACACCGATGAGGTGGTGCGGGTTGCGCCAGGGACCGGCCGGGTCGTCGCCAGGATCAGGCTCGGTCCGTTGCCGTTCGAGATCGGGCCTGGCGATCGGCGGTTCCTGCCGTCGCTGGTGGCCGTCGGCGCAGGTGCGGGGTGGGTTGCCAGCGCTCGTGGTGCGGTCGCGCGCATCGATGCGGCCAGCAACCGCGTGGTCGCGGTGATCAAGCTCGCGCGTCAGGTCCCTGAGGGCATTGCGGTTGCCGGCCGCGTCGTCTGGGTCGCCGAGGGCGGCCACGGCGTGGCGCGGATCGACACGGCCACCAACCGGCTGCTTGGGACGATTCGGCTCGACATGCAAGCCGAGCGGGTGGCTACCGACGGCGGAGCGATCTGGGTCGGCGGCCGGTCGGCGGATCCGAGCTTCGAGACGGCTGGGGCTGTGGCCCGGATCGACGCCGCGACCGGCCATGTGCGGGAGATCGTCCAGAGCGCTGTGCTGACTGGCTTGGCGGCCGGCGTCGGAGCTGTCTGGGTCACCGAACGGGACGCTGGTGGAGGAGCGCTGGAGTGCATCGCGCCGGACGCGAGCCCCGCAGGCATGACCGGGCTGCCCCCGCTGGGGGAACTGGCCGTTGGCGGCGGCGCCATCTGGGCCGCCGACCGGCACGGGTCGTTGGTGTACCGACTCGAGCCCGACCGCTTCCCATGCAGTGCCGCCTCAGTGCTCACAGGGCCCGCGGCCACGCCATGACCGTCGCCGGGCCGTCTTCCTCGCGGTCTGGCCAACCGACCAGTTCCGGGGATCGTGCAGTCGGCCGGGCTGGCCTGTCGATTCCGGCGTTCCCTGATCGTCGTTGAGGTGAGGACGGCGAGCAGCGCCGGCCAAAGCCGAAGGGAGCGCACCATGCGCTACACGCTGTTGATCTACACCAACGAGGCCGACCGGCCCCAGTGGGGCACCCCGGCGGGGGACGCTGAGGCCCAGGGGTACAACGACCTCCACGGCGAGCTCACCCAGCGGGGCGTGTTCCGTGCTGGGGAGCCGCTGCAGCGGGTCGCCGACGCCACCAGCGTCCAGGTCCGCAACGGCGACACCAAGATCAGCGACGGCCCCGCGGTCCAGAGCTCCGAGCAGCTGGGCGGCTGGTACCTGCTGGAGTGCGACGACCTGGACCAGGCGCTGGAGCTGGCGGCCAAGATCCC
Source organism: Actinomycetes bacterium (assembly GCA_030152105.1). The sequence goes on along the minus strand of JASLIH010000123.1, from coordinate 5,719 downwards.
CGGAGCCAGCTACGGGACGATCGAGGTCCGTCCCGTCCTGGAGCTCTCCTAGAAGCCGACCCTGACCGTCCCCGGCCGTCCAGCCGGGGGACGGTCAGGGTCCGCTAGGCGCGGCATTCAGCGCTGCACTGACCGCAGAAAGTCGCGGACCTCGGCGTTGAACCGGTCCGGCGCCTCCATGTCGCTTTGGTGCCCGACCCCGGGCAGGACCACCAGCGTCGAGCCAGGGATCTTGTCGTTGAGGTCGTAGGCGACCACTTCAAGGGGCGACCGCCGGTCGGCGTCGCCGTACAGCAGCAGCGTCGGCACCTGGATGCGTGGCAGCACGTCACGCAGGTCAGCCTCGGCGAAGGCGTGCAGCATAGGCCGCATCCCAGCCGGGCGGACGTCCAGCATCATCGCCAGTGCCTCCTCGACCACCTCCGCCGGCGCCGAGTCGGTGAACAGCCCCGGGAGGTAGCCCCGCACCCACTGCTCGGGCGGCAGCTCGGCCTCACCCAAGGCCCGCTCCACGCGCTCGGCGACGACCTCGGGCGGCAGCGAGCCCGCCCACCCCGCATAGGCCGACGCCAGCACCAGCGATCTCGGCAACCGGGGGTGGCGACGGTACAGCTCCAGCGCCAGCCCTCCGCCCCATGACAGCCCACCCAGATGGGGACGGCCCAGGCCGAGCGCGTGGATGAACCCGGCCAGGCAGTCGGCGTAGTCAGGTAGCCGGAAGCTCGCAGGTGGGTCCGAGGATCCTCCGCAGCCTGGAGCGTCCCAGGCCACCACGGTGAACTCCCCGGCCAGCCCCTCCAGCTGCCGCCGCCACTCCCGGCTGTCGCCCAGCCCGCCATGCAGCAGCACCAACGCCGGCCCTTCCCCGGCCCGCCGGAAGGCGACCCGGAGCCCTCCAACCTCGATGCTGTCCATGCCGTCCCCCACCCCATCCCACCCCGGCCCACGCATACCGAACGCACCCTAGCTCTCGGAGCGGCGAGGAGTATTCAGGTTCGGCTCGACGAAGCGTCATGACACGTCGGCCGCTCCGGGCGTTCCACTCATTGACGCGGTGGCGGGTTTGACCAGGGCGTAGAGGACCGGCAGGAGCCGGCCCAGGACGATCTGCAGCCGCCAGGAGGCAAACGCCAGGGCACGCTCGTACCAGATGGGGCCAAGGATGGCCTCGGCTCGGTCGTGATTGCGGGTGAGCCGGGCGATCTCCAGCAGGTCCTGTGTCAGGTAGCCAGGATCGTGCTCGAGCTGGTACTCGGACCATTCGCTGCCGATCCGCTCGCGCCGCACCATCTCGAACCCGGCTGCGGCCATGGCCGCCTCGACCGTTGGCTGGTGCATGCTCGCCGGCGAGTTCTGCAGCCCCTCGACCAGCAGGCTCCGGTCGCCAGGGGCGAGCTGGTCGGTGGTGAATACCGCGTACAGCACCATCCCGCCGCCAGGTCGCAGCACCCGGGCGCATTCGCGAAGCACCTGCGCGCTGTCGCCGACACACGACAGGACATCACGACACCACACGAGGTCACAGGTGCCGTCGGCGAGCGGCAGCGCCTCCAGGTCGCCCGCGACCAGTGCGACCTGGGCGCCAAGGCCGGCCGAGGCGGCCTCGGCCACGCCTCTGGGCAGCCAGGCCGGGACCAGATCGACGCCAAGCACCCGGCAGCCGTAGCGCCGGGCCAGGGCGATGGGGTGGGTGGCGTCCCGGCAGCCGGCATCCAGGACCAGCTGTCCGGCGGCAAGGCCCAGCCAGCCAGGCGCCTCCAGCAGCAGGTCAGGCGCCCTGGGGCCAAGGCTTCGCTGAAGCAGCTCATCACCCTCGGCCGGCCAGCCCTGGCTGGCGTAGAGCTCGGTCAGGACTCGGCGGGCTGCTGGGTTGGTCATGGCAGCGACGCTGGCAGAGCCGCCCCTCCACGTCGAGGGAGTTTCCAGCCAGAACCGCCGGGCCCGCCGCCTGGACCTGAGCCGCCGACCTTCCCCTCGCCGCCTCACGGCTCGTTACGCTACCGAGGTGCAGAGCAGGCACTGGCTGGAGGCGGGAGCACTGTGGGCGGGGACGGTGAGCTGGCGCGGGGCCGCGAGGCTGCCGGGCGGCTGGCGTGGGCGGATGCCTACACCGCGTTGTCGCTGGCCGACCGGTCGTCCCCGTTGGCAGGAGAGGATCTGGAGCTGCTGGCGACCGCGGCGTATCTCCTCGGCCGTGTCGAGGAGAGCCTGCAGGCGCTGCAGCGCGCCCAGCAGATCCATGCCGAGGGCGGCGATCCTCGGCGGGCCGCGCGGTGCGCGTTCTGGCTCTGGTTCCACCTGATCAACCAGGAGGAGCTTGCGCAGGCCAGTGGCTGGCTTGCCCGCGCCAACCGCCTGCTGGGGCACGAGCAGCAGGAGTGCGCCGAGCACGGGTACATGCTGATCCCGGTCGCCTTTCAGCATGTGGTGGCCGGTGACTACACGGGAGCACAGCGGGCGGCGGGCCGCGCAGCCGCCATTGGCAGACGAGCCGCTGACGCCGACCTGGTCGCGTTCGCGCTGGTCCTCCACGGCCGCGCCATGGTGAGGGAGGGCCGGGTAGGCGAGGGCCTGGCGTTACTGGACGAGGCGATGGTGGCGGTGGTGGCCGGCGAGCTGTCGCCGCCGGTCGCCGGCACCGTGTACTGCTCGATGATCGACGCCTGCCAGGAGATCTCCGAATGGCGCCGCGCCCACGAGTGGACCGCCGCGCTGACGGCCTGGTGCGAGAAGCAGCCAGACATGATCACCTTCACCGGCCAGTGCCTGGTCCACCGCGCCCAGATCCTGCAGCTGCACGGGGCATGGCCGCAGGCGGTCGAGGAGGCCAAACGAGCGGGTGAGCGGCTCGTACAGGGCGCCGACAGACGCGTCAGCGGCGCGGCCTTCTACCAGCAGGCGGAGGTCTACCGGGTCCTGGGGGACTTCACGGCGGCGGACGACGCCTACCGGCAGGCCAGCCGTTGGGGCCTGGAGCCGCAGCCGGGGCTGGCCCTGCTGCGGCTGGCCCAGGGCAGGACCAGCGCGGCGGCGGCGGCGATCCGCCGAGTCCTCGCCGAGACGTCCGAGAGGTTCCGGCGGGGCAAGCTGCTCCCCGCCAAGGTCGAGATCATGCTTGCGGTCGGCGACCGCCCGGCGGCACGCGACGCCGCGGACGAGTTGACCGGGATCAGCGAGCGCTACGACACGCCAACTCTGCGAGCGGCGGCGGGAGCCGCCCATGGTGCGGTGCTGCTCGCCGAGGGCGACGCCCGCGCCGCCGTCGTCGCGCTACGCGGCGCCTGGCAGATGTGGCGGGAGCTGGATGCGCCGTATGAGGCAGCGCGGGTGCGGGTGCTGGTCGGGCTTGGCTGCCGCGCGCTGGGGGACGAGGAGGCCGCGGCGCTGGACCTGGATGCTGCCCGCAGTGTGTTCGCGCAGCTCGGCGCGGCACCCGACCTCGCCCGCCTGGAGAGGCTCGATGAGCGGAAGGCCGCCTCCTCCCGGCACGGGCTGACCATGCGCGAGCTGCAGGTGCTGGGGTTGCTGGCCGCCGGCAGGACCAACCACGCGATCGCCAGCGACCTGGTCCTGGCCGAGAAGACGGTCGACCGGCACGTGAGCAACATCTACACCAAGTTGGGCGTCTCCTCGCGCGCCGCCGCCACCGCCTACGCCTACCGGCAGGGACTCCTCTAGCCGCCGGCTCGTCTGGCCGCGGCTGCGGGGAATTCCCCACGCGCTGCTCACCGCGTATGGGGCGTTTCCCCGAAGCCGCCCGGCCGGCCGGCGCCTAGCGTCCCACCCAGACGCATGGGCGGCACGGGAGCAGAGGAGGCACCAATGAGCAGCCGGCAGCTGGCGCGCACTGGGCAGGTCCATTCCGTCGAGGTCCAACAGGTGTACGAGCGCGTGCTCGCCGGAGCGTCGGTCGCCAGCCGCTTCATCCAGGTGGGGGCCGGCGACGTGGTCCATCTCCTGGAGGGGGGCGCCGGGTCGCCGGTCGTGCTCCTCCATGGCACAGGGAACTCGGCCGGGTTCCTCCTGCCGTTACTGAACGAGCTCCAGGGCGTCCGGGCAATCGCCCCCGACCTTCCCGGGATCGGGCTGAGCGACCCGATCGACCTGCCGAGAGATCGCTACCGCGAGACAGCGGTCGCATGGCTGGACCGCCTACTCGACGCCCTCAAGTTGGACTCCACGGCGCTCGTGGGCCACTCGGGAGGCGGATTGTGGGCGTTGTGGTATGCGCTGGCCCATCCAGACCGGGTCACGCGGCTCGTGTTGCTCGCTCCGCCGGCGTTGCCGGGAACCCGCTGCCCACTGCCGATCCGCCTGCTCTCCACGCCCGTGGTGGGCGAGCTGCTGTCGCGGGTGGCGCCACCGAGCCGGAAGTCGGTGGTGCAGCTGGCGCGGTTCATGGGCGAGGGGGCTACCATCGCCGGTCACCCGGGTCTGGTCGACCTGCTGGTGGCCGTGGGTCGGGACTCGGCCGCCGACGAGGCCGCCAAAGCAGAGTTCCGGGCGTTGGTCTCGCCATTCGCTTTGCTGTCGTCGTTCGGGTTCCGGCGCCGCGCCACCATGCGGCCCGACGAGCTGCACCAAGTGGCCGTGCCCACGCTGGTGGTCTGGGGCGAGCGAGACCCGCTCGGCGGCGTTCCGGTCGCCCAGGCGGTGACCGGGCTGATCCCCCACGCACGGCTGGAGGTGCTGCCCACCGGGCATGGGCCATGGCTTGGGGAGCCCACTCGGACTGCCGCGACGGTCGCGGAATTCGTGCGGTGATACCGGAATGGCCGCCTTCGCCCGCCGACGACCGCATGGTTGGTGACCGCGCTTCCGTGGCGGGGCAACCGCGCTCATCATGAGTCCCCGACTCCGCTCGATACCAGGAGGCTCTGCGATGGCAGTCCCGCTGTCCCTCGGTCCGGTCCACCACCTGCGGCTCACCGTCACCGACGTGGAGCGGTCCCGGGTGTTCTACACCGAGCTGCTGGGGTTCCAGATCGCCATGGACGCCCCGCCGCCGGCTGACGACCCGCACCACGACCTAGCCACCGACCTCCTGCAAGACGGCATCGTCATGGTCAACGGTGACCTGCTCCTGGGGTTGCGTCCCGTAGATGCCGAGCGGGCCGGCGATCGCTTCGACCCGTTTCGCTGCGGCCTTGATCATCTGAGCTTCGCCGTGGCTGGCCGGACCGAGCTAGAGGCGGCGGTCCAGGCGTTCGAGGAGCACGGGGTGGTGCACAGCGACATCACCGACCTGCCACCATTCGGGATCGCGGTGCTGCCGTTCAAGGACCCCGACGGGCTTGCACTAGAGCTCACCGCCCCGCTGTAGCCACCAACCGGGGGATGACGCCCAACCGGTCGTCATCCCGGTTGGCCTCCGAACATCTCTGCTGCGGCCCGGACGACCTCCTCGGACGGGACGTCGTGAAGGTGCTGGGAGATGCCCCAGCGGTGCCCGAACGGGTCGATGACCTGGCCGTGGCGATCGCCCCAGAACATGTCCTGCAGTGGCTGGTGCACCGTGGCCCCGGCCGTGACAGCACGTTCCCACAGGCCGTCGGCGTTGTCAGTCGCGATGTGGAGCGCGCCGTAGGTCCCACCCACCGACAGCGGCGACAGCACCCCCATGTCGGGGAACTCATCAGCCAGCATTACCGTGGAGTCGCCCAAGCGCAGCTCGATCTGGATGAACTTGCCGCCAGGCACCGGGATCTTGGATCCCACC
>JASLIH010000023.1 GCA_030152105.1 Actinomycetes bacterium | reverse complement strand
CCCGGAGGGCGGCGTCGGCCGCCCCCCGGGCCGCCCAGGTCGCGGCCGCCGCCAGCCTGGCCGCCGCCGCGACCACCGGGCGAGCCGCCCGCGAGGCCGCCCGCAAGGGCGCCAAAGCTGGGCAGGACGCGGCTGAAGGTGGCCGCAACGCCGCGCAGGCCGCCGCCGAGGGCAGCCGGCGGGCGGCAAAGCAGGCCGGCGAGGAGGCGGCGGCCGCGGTGGCCGCTGCCGGGGCGACGGTCGATTCCAAGCGCCGGGCCCGCAAGCGGGCACGGACGCGCAAGCGGGCCGCCGCCGCGACCGCCGCGACGGCCCGGACGGTGGCCGCGGCCCCGGCGGAGGCCGGTCGCCGGGTCCAGGAGAACGTCGGCAAGAAGGCACAGAAGGTCACCCCCAAACGGCGACGGAGGTCGAAGATGAAGCTGGGCAAGCTCGGAATGCTCGTCGGTGCCGCGGTCGGCTACGTCCTCGGTGCCAAGGCGGGCCGTGAGCGCTATGAGCAGATGACCGCCAGCGCCCGCCAGCTGCTCGACAAGCCGCAGGTCAAGAGGGTCGTCGACAGCGTCCCGGGCGACCTCGGGGCCCGTATGGAGCAGGTCGCCAACAAGGCCGCCGACAAGGTCCAGCAGGCCGGGGACAAGGTCGCCGCCAGTGGGCCGGGCACGTCCGGCACCAGCGGTTCCACCACCGGCACCACCACCACGACCACCACCCCGGCGACCCCGAGCACGTCGAGCACCTCGACCAGCACCACCACCCCGAGCGTGCCCGCCACCGGCGTCACCACCGAGACCGGCACCACCGCGGCCAAGCGCGCCGCCAGCGAGCGCAAGGCCAAGAACAGCTGACGGGTCTTCCCTGACGACCCACCGGGAGCCGGCGTTCGCCGGCTCCCGGTGGGCTAGCCGTCGACCGCGCGCTCCCCGGCCAGGGCGCGCTCGTAGACGCCTTCGTAGCCGGAGACCATCGCCTCGGCGGAGAACCGCTCCTCGACCCAGGACCGCATGCGGTGCGGGTCCAGGTCCCCGACCCGGCCGACGGCCGCGGCCATCTCCTCGACCGAGGAGACGATGAAGCCGGTCTCGCCGTCAGCGACGACCTCCGGCACCGAGCCGTTGCGCCACGCCACCACCGGGGTCCCGCAGGCCATCGCCTCCGTCATCACCAGCCCGAACGGCTCCGCCCACTGGATCGGGAACAGCAGCGCCGACGCCCTGGCCAGCAGGTCGGCCTTCTGCTCGTGCGGGCACTCGCCGTAGACCTCGACGTCGTCGCCGAGGATCGGCTCGACGTTGGCCGCCCAGTAGGCCCGCTCGCGCTCGTTCTTGGTGGTGGCGCACATCACCAGCCGGCGCCCGGCCAGCCGGGCCGCCTCGATGGCCAGGTGCGGCGCCTTCTCCTCGTCGGCCCGGCCGAGGAAGAACAGGTAGTCGTCCTTGTCCTCGCGGAACGGGTAGCGGTCCATGGGGATGCCGTTGTAGACGACCCCGCCCCAGCGCATCTTCCTGGGGGCCATCGACTTCTGGCTCTCGGAGATGGCCACGAACCAGTGCTGGCGGGCGACGATGGTGTAGAGCATGTGGGCCTGCTCGGTGAAGGGCCCGTGGAGGGTGTGGATCGTCGGGCAGTCGCTGAGGGCGCCGACGCTGACCCCGACCGGCCCGGTGTGGTCGTGCAGGACGTCGAACTGCTCGCAGTTCTCGTAGACCGAGACGACGTGGCTGGCCTCGTACCAGGGGTCGCCGATGGCGTCGCGGGGCGGCTCCTCGTCGAGCGGGGAGACCAGCCGGGCTTTGGTGCCTGACCCGGGTGCGGCGAACAGGGTGACCTCGTGGCCACGGTCGGTCAGCCCGTCGGCGAGCAGCGCCACCACCCACTCGATCCCGCCGTAGCCGCTGGGCGGGATCGTGTACCAGGGAGGAGCGATGAGCGCGATCCGCATACCCTGGTGTACCACGCATATCCGCCAGCAAACCGAGGAACGGCGGGCGCAGGCTGAAACCACCGCCTGGCCTACCTGGCGGTCCCTGACGGCCGCTTACGCCGAGCGGGAGCCGGGGCTCTGGTCCCTGTCCGCCGTCGGCCGCTCGGACAGGCTGTCGACCAGCGCCCGGATCTCGCTGTCCGGGTACCGGCGGTGGCCGCCCAGGGTGCGGACGAAGGGCAGCTTGCCCTCCTTGGCCCAGCGGGACACGGTCTTCGGGGACACCTGGAGCAGGGCCGCGGCCTGCGAAGCGGTCAGGTGCTTTGGCTCACTCGGCTTGGGTTGGCGCATTGGACTCCCTCATACGGTCATGGTCCGGACCGGACCAGCTGTCGCTCATGGTGTGTCGAGCCGGCAGCGGCGAAGCTCCTGCGCATCCGGTAGTTCTGTACAAGATGCTCGGCTGGAGCATGCTGGACCTTGATGACCACCATTAGCCCCTCCCTCCGATCCACCGCCGCGTACCTTCTGGGCTCCGCGACGATTTAGGGGCTATTGCGTTCCCATGGGCACCATAAGTGCTCAAGGGAAGTTCAGCAACCCACGTGGTACAGGGTATGCTCGGCGCATGTCTCACATTCCGGGACAGGCCGACCATCGATCGGCGGCGGACGTCTACAGCGCCCGCTGCCCTTCCCGGGCCGCCCTCGCCCTCATCGCCGACAAATGGGCCGTGCTGGTCGCCGGGTGCCTCGTCGACGGGCCCAAGCGGCATTCGTGGCTGCGCCACCAGATCGGGGGCATCTCGGGCAAGATGCTCACCCGGACCCTGCGCGAGCTGGAGCGGGCCGGCCTGGTCGAGCGGCGCATCTTCCCCGAGGTGCCGCCCCGGGTCGAGTACTCGCTGTCTCCCCTCGGCTCCAGCCTGCGCGAGCCGGTCGCGGCCATCACCGAGTGGGCCAAGGCCAACGGCGACCCGGTGGTCGAGGCCCGCACCCGTAACGGGAGGCCGGTGGAGCGGGCCGGGTAGGGCCCGGCCGGACCGCGCCGTCGCCTAGGGGTGGCGACGCCCGTCCCGCAGCATCTCCACGGTCTGGGCGACCCGGCGACGCCGGGTCGCGTCCCGCCTGGCCTCGGCCACCCACTCGGCGTACTCGCGCTGGTGGGTGAAGGAGAGGCCGTCGAAGGCGGCCCGGGCCTCGGCGTCGGCGGCCAGGGCGGCGGCCAGGTCGGGTGGCGGGTCGACGGTGCGGGGCTGGTCGTCGGCCTCCAGCTCGATCACCACGGTGTCACCGGCCGCGACCCCGGCGGCCTCGCGCAGGGCCCGGTTGACCGGCAGGTAGGAGCGGCCGCCGTACACCGCGACGGTGCTGCGGAACGGCTGGCCGTTGATAGTGCCCCTGACCGGGGCCCTGGCCTTGCCGAAGGTGGCCGGGACGTCCAGCGGGACCTCGAAGAACACGCCGCCGCCCTCGGCCTCCAGGACGGTCTCGAAGCGGTGGGTGGACATGACCGGATCGTAAACCCTCCCAACCTCCCCGACGCGGCAGGATCCGTGTTGTACCCTTCCGCCAGCCCACAACACCTATCCACAGGTGGTGCACATGCGGCGAATCGCCGTCGCCAACCAGAAAGGCGGCGTTGGGAAGACGACCACGGTGGTCAACCTCGGCGCCGCACTGGCCGAGCAGGGCCGGCGCGTGCTCGTGATCGACCTGGACCCGCAGGCCAACGCGAGCACCTGGCTCGGTACCGTCGACGCCCGCGCCCTCTACGAGGTCTTCGAGAACGGGGCACCGCTGGAGAAGGCCGTCCGCGCGACCGGCGTCGACAACCTCGACCTGGTGCCGTCGTCGTCCTGGATGACGCGGGCCGAGCGCAACGCCACCACCCAGGCCGGGGCCGAGATGATCCTGCGCCAGGCGGTCGACGAGCTCCCCGGTGACCAGTGGGACTACATCCTGATGGACTGCCCGCCCGCCCTCGGCCTGCTCTGCTACTCGGCCCTGGCCGCCTGCAACGAGGTGCTCATCCCGGTCCAGACCCGGGTGATGCCGCTGGCCGGCCTGGTCGCCCTCAACCAGACGATCGACACCGTCAAGCTCCGCCTCAACCGCCGCCTACGGCTGTCGGCCGTCCTGGCCTCGCAGGTCGACAGGCGCACGGCCCTGTCGCGGGAGATCGTCGAGAGCCTGCGCGAGCGGTTCGGGGACGTGGTCATGGAGACCATGATCCGCGAGAGTGTCCGGGTCGCCGAGGCGCCAGGGCACCGGCTCCCCGTCACCATCTACGCCCCTGACAGCTCCGTGGCGCACGACTACCGGGCGGCCGCGGCGGAGTTCGAAGCAAGGAGTGCCGCGGATGGCGAGAGCCAAGCGGATGGGCGCCTACAACGCGCTCGATGACCTGCTGCCCGGGCCGGCCTGGGGGAACCCGGACGGGTCCCCCGGTGAACCGGGGCCGGCCTGGGACCTGAGCGCGGCCGAGCCGGCGCTCCCACCCAGGCGGCCGAGGCTGCAGCCGGTTCCCGACCCGCCCCGGTCCCGGCGCCGCTCGCGCGGCGGGCCCAACGCCCTGGACGAGCTGCTCCCCGGCCCGGGGGGCGCCGACGGGCTCGACGACCTGCTACCAGGGCCGTCGGCGCCGCCGCCCCGGAGGGCCGGGCTGGCGCCGCGGGGCCGGAGCGCCGGCGGACGGCACCTGGGGGTCTGGAACCCGCTCGACGGGCCACCGTCGGCCGCGCCCCAGCAGGCGCCGGCGCCGGTCCCGGTCAGGGCCCGGGTGAGCTTCCGGCTGCCGGCCGACCTGGTCGAGACGGCCAGGGACGCGGTGGCGCATCTGGCCGGCACGGCCGACCGGACGACGCTGACGGCCCTCGTTGAGCGCGCCCTGCGGGTCGAGCTGGCCCGGCTGGCCATCACCCACAACCACGGCCAGCCGTTCGCGCCGCGCGATCCCTGACCGGACCCGGCGACCAGCCCGCCGCCCGGTTACCGGGGCGTTAGGCCCGGTTGCGACGCTGCGGCGGTGTCCCGCCGTCCCGTTCTCCCGCTCGCCGCCCTGCTGGCCGGCGTCGTCCTGCTCGCCTCGGCCTGCTCCCTCCCCGATCTGCCCGGCCGCGGGCCGTCCGGCGGTCCGCCGGCGCCCCCGCCGACCCGGGCGGCCCCGGCGGCCCCCCGCAAGCCTGGCCCCACCTGGGCGACCGGCGCCCCCGTGCGGGTGGTGATGAACGACCGCTTCCGCTACCGCCCAAACGCGATCGTGGTCTGGGCCGGCCGCCGGGTCACCTTCGCCGTCACCAACGCCGGCAGGATCCCGCACGAGTTCACCCTTGGCGACCGCGCCACCCAGCTCGACCACGAGCATCAGATGCAGCTCATGCCGGCGATGGGCGGCCACGTCCACACCCACGGCGCCGCCGGCGGCGGCACCCTCACCGTCCCTCCAGGCGAGACCCGGCGCCTCACCTGGACCTTCGACGAGCCCGGGCTGGTCCTCTACGGCTGCCACGTGCTCGGCCACTGGGCGGCCGGCATGAAGGGCACCATCGTGGTGCTCGCCCCCGACCGCCCCCCGCCCCGCTGAGCCGCCTACAGGTACTGGCCGGAGGGGTCGCCGGGCTGGCCGGGGCGGCCCGGGATGGCCCGGCGGCGCATCTCCTCGAGCTGGTTGCGGGCCGTCATCTGCTGGGCGAACAGGGTGGCCTGGATACCGTGGAAGAGGCCCTCGAGCCAGCCCACGAGCTGGGCCTGGGCGACCCGGAGCTCGGCCTCGCTGGGGATCTCGTCGCCGACAAACGGCTGGGCGACCCGGCTCAGCTCCTTGGCCAGGTCGGGCGAGAGGCTGTCGGACAGCTCGCGTACGGAGATGTCGTAGATGTCGCGCATCCGGTCCCGGCCGGCCTCGTCCAGGGGGGCGTGGCGGACCTCCTCGAGGAGCTGGCGGACCATGGCCCCGATGCGCATCACCTTGGCCGGGCTGGCGATCGACTCGGTCGACGGTTGTTCTGACGGCTCGCCGACGACCACCTCGCCAGGGACGGGCGGTCCGGCCGGCTGCTGCGGCTGCTCGGTCATGGCGGCATCTTCGCGCAGCCCGGCCACGGTCGCCACTTGCGTACGCCGCCGGCTGAGCTGGACGGTACATCTCCAGGCGGAGGCGACGGGTCGGCCGCCAGGGGGACGCGGGCCGCCCTCGGGAGCGGTACGGTGCGGCAATGCGTGTCCCGGACGCCAGCTGGCAACGGCTGCGCGCCGCCGGCCCCCTGGTCCTCGACGGGCTGCTGGCGGTGGCGACGGCCGCCGCCGGCGTGACCCTGCTGGCCACGGTGCTCCCGTTCGACCCGGGGTCGCCGAGATCGCTGGCCGCCTACCTGCTGGTGCTCGCCCACACCCTGCCGATCGCGGTGCGGCGGCGCTGGCCCCTGGGCGTGCTGGCCGTCGGCCTGGCCACCGGGGCTGGGGTCGCCGCGCTGGGGCTGAACCTGGTCGTGCTGACGTTCGCCCTGCTGATCTACGTCTACACCGTGGCCGCCCGCTGCCCGCGGCGCGTCTCGGTGGCCGCCCTGGCCGCCACCGAGGCCCTGCTCGCCCTGGTCTGGCTGGCCAGGCCGCGGGCGGTCGGCGACGGCGGGAGCATGGTCCTCGACGGCCTGGTCATGGCCGCCGCCTGGTGGCTCGGCGACGGGACCCGGCGGCGCCAGGAGGCGGTCGTCACCGCCCAGCACCGGGCGGCCGAGCTGGAGCGGGCCCGCGAGGAGCTGGCCCGCCGGGCGGTCACCGAGGAGCGGCTGCGGATCGCCCGGGAGCTGCACGACGTGGTCGCCCACAGCATGAGCATCATCGCCGTGCAGTCCGGGGTCGGGGTCCACGTGCTCGACAGCCGGCCCGAGGAGGCCCGCAAGGCGCTGGTGGCCGTCGAGGCGACCAGCCGCCAGGCCCTGGTCGAGATGCGGCGGCTGCTCGGCGTGCTCCGCCAGGAGGCCGAGACCCGGGGCAGCCTGGCCCCGGCGCCCGGCCTGGCCGAGGTGGAGGCCCTGGCCGCCGAGGTGGCCAGGGCCGGGGTGCGGGTCGAGGTCCGGATCGAGGGGACGCCGTCCGAGCTGCCGGCCGGTCTCGACCTGTCGGCCTACCGGAT
>JASLIH010000003.1 GCA_030152105.1 Actinomycetes bacterium | reverse complement strand
CCGCCGCCGCGCCCCCAACGCCCTCCAGCGCCGCAAGCAGGCCGAGGTCGACCGCCTGGTCGAGGAGGGCCGGGCCCGGGTCGGACGCCTGTCGGAGCGGGAGTTCCTGGTCGCCGGGATCGCGCTGTACGCGGGGGAAGGGTCCAAGGGCGATGGACGAGTCCGCTTCGTGAATAGTGATCCGCGGATGGTGGTCTTCTTCTGCGCCTGGCTGAGGCACTTCTATGCGATCGATGAAGCTCGCCTCCGCCTGGCGCTCTATCTTCACCAAGGCCTGGATCTGCCGGCGGCAATGGCGTTCTGGTCGGCGTGCACTGGCATTCCCGGATCGCAGTTCACAAAGCCGTACCGGGCGATGCCGGACCCATCGATCCGGCGCGCCAAGCATGTGCACGGGTGCGTCGCGGTCGGCTACAGTTGCAGCGCGACCCACCGAAGTATCATGGGGCTCGTCGGCGCGCTCCTCGGCGACGCTGTCACTCCGGGGTAGCTCAATTGGCAGAGCGCTCGGCTGTTAACCGAATTGTTGCGAGTTCGAGTCTCGCCCCCGGAGCCAGGCCCGCGACCCGCACCGGTCGCGGGCCGTCCGCTTCTCAGCCTCCCTGCTCCTCGACCCGGTGGACGTACAGTCCCCGTCCGGGGTCGGTTCGCAGGGGGACCAGCTCGACCTTCCCGACCCGCCGGGGCACGGTCACCGACAGGGGCGCGAACCGCTCGGTGGGCCGGTCGCCGTCGGCGTCGTGGAACACGGCGGCGCTGCCGGCCAGGGCCTGGTCGAGGGGGGCGGCCCGGCCGGCGAGGAACAGGTCGCGGACCCGTTCCAGGGGCAGCCCGAGTTCGACCGCGACCCGGACCCGCTGTGGTCCCGACGCCGTGACGATGGTTCCCTGCTCGGCGGCCAACGGGGCGAGCACGCCGATGGCCGTGGCCGCGTTCGCCGACAGCCGGGTGTCCCGGTCAAGGGTCGAGGAGACCACCGGGTCGCCGGGGGCCAGCGGCCAGCACGCCACGCCCACCAGCAGCACCGCTCCGGCCACCGCTCCGCGCCCCCGGACGAGGCGGGCGGCGGCCCAGGTGGCAAGGGTGGCGGCACCGAAGGCGGCGCTCAGGCGAACGGCCAGGTCGGCCGGGTCGAAGTAGCGCCAGGAGATGTAGGTGCCCTGCCAGGCCTGGAGACCCAGCAGGGTGAGGACCCCGATCCCGGTGGCGCCCAGAGCGACCAGCCAGAGCCAGGCCCGGCGGCGCACCAGCCAGACGACGCCGGCGGCGGCCAGGGCGAGCAGGAGCGGGTCGGCCGCATACCGGCGGGCGACCAGGGCCAGCCAGTCGGCCGGGGGGACGACCTGGCGGCCGGAGACGAGGTCGGTGTAGCGGCCAGGGACCCGGACGGCGTACAGCGGGTCGCCGGTCAGGAGCCAGTCGTGGGCCAGCCAGAGCAGCGGGGCGGCCAGGGGCAGGACCAGCAGGACGGCCCGCCGGTCCCCCCGGCGCCAGGCGAGCAGCCCGTAGGCGGCGGCCAGGGGCAGCAGCAGCCAGCTCTCGGGCCGGGCCAGCCCGGCCACGAGCAGCGCACCCGCGGCCAGCCCCCACGCCGGCCCAGTCGGTCCGGTCGGCCTGCGGTCCCGGTCCGACCCGGCCGCCCCGCGGTCCCGACCCGGCTCGGCCGTCCCTCTGCCCCGGGTCAGGGCGTCGATGGCCACCGACCAGCCGGCCAGGGCGAACACCATGGAGTTGCCCCGGGCGGCCTGGAGGACCAGCGGCCCGGAACCGGCGACGGCGAGCGCGGTGGCGGCGCCGGCGGGCGGGCCGCCCAGGCGGCCAGCCGCGCGGGCCAGGCAGACCACGGCCAGGGCGAAGGCGGCGACGCCGAGGGCCTCGAGCAGGCGCCAGTCGTGGCCGGCTCGCCAGGCCAGCCCGTGGACGACGGTGAGCAGCGGCTTGGGGGACGACAGCAGGGGCTCCTCGAGGCGCTCGCCAGCGACCAGGCGGTCGAAGTAGAGCACGGCGGCGTGCTCGTCCGGGTCCAGGGTCGCCGGACCTGGCAGCCGGACCAGCAGGCCGACCCCCACGGCGAGGACGGCCCAGCACAGCAGCCAGGCCCAGCCCGGCAGCGACCGGCGGGCACCGGCCGGCCCGTCCGGGGAGCTGGACGGTCCTCCGGAGGAGCGCTCCTGGCCCGGAGGGGAGGAGGCGGCCTTCAGCGCATCTCACCTCCTCGTGGCCGACGAGCAGGGGCAACAGTACGTGGTTTCGATCGGCCAGGGCGGGTAGACAAGCTGGGAGTGATCACTCTCAGGAGGTGCAAATGCGGTTCAAGTCGGGATTTCTGGTCGGGTTGGGTGCGGGCTACGTGATGGGCACCAAGGCGGGCCAGGAGCGCTACCAGCAGATCGTGGACGCGGCCGGGAGGCTGCGGGAGAACCCCGGGGTCCAGCGGCTGACTGGCGAGGTCAACAAGACCGTCAACGTGAGCAAGGACCGGGTCGCCGAGACGGCCGCGGCCAAGGCCGACCAGGCCAAGGAAGCGGTGGCCAGCAAGGTCGGCGGCAACACGGGCTCGTCCACGGCCGCCACGAGCGGCAGCGGCTTCTAGGCCTTCCCGGCCTCCCGGCCGGATCGCGGGCGCCCCTCGGGGCGCCCGTTCTGCTGCCCAAGCGGGGCGGTCGCCGCTCCCACGGAACTCCCAGGCACGCCCAAGGGGCCACGCAGGTGCCGCTGCTTGGATGGGCGCGTCAAGCAGAAGGGAGGTGAACCGACATGCGAACGACGCTCACCCGAGCCCTTGTCGGCCTCGGCCTGGCCGGCGCCCTGTTCCTCGGCGCCGGCGCGGCAGTCGCCCAGACAGCCGGCGACTCCTCGTCGAGCTCGTCCACCACGACCGCCCAGGACAGCCAGAGCACTCAGAGCTCCAACCAGAACGGCTCCGGCACGCCCGCCGACTGCCCCGACGGGCCCAACGCCCAGAGCAACAGCGGCCAGAGCGGCGAGTAGCCGCTGCTGCCGGCCAGGACGGCGGCGCGGCCCCGGCACCCTCGGCGGGGCCGCGCCGCCTCCTCGTACGGGTCGGGCGGCGGGTCAGAGCCAGCCGCGGCGCTTGAAGATGGCGTACAGGGTGAGGCTGACCACCAGCATCAGGGCCAGGGCGAAGGGGTACCCGAAGACCCAGCGCAACTCCGGCATGTGGGCGAAGTTCATGCCGTAGACGGTGCCGATCAGGGTGGGGGCGAACAGGATGGCCGCCCACGCCGACACCTTCTTGATCTCCTCGTTCTGGTCGTAGCTGGCCTCGGTGAGGTTCTTGATCTCCTCGTTCTGGGCCTGGCTGACCAGGGTGGCGTTGACGGTGAGGATGTCGGCCAGCATCTGGCGGAAGCCGTCGACCCGCTCGGCCACGGTGGTGGCGTGGTCGGCGACGTCGCGCAGGTAGCGCTGGAGCTCGTCGTCGGTCTCGTACTTCTCGAACCCGGCCATCAGGCCGGTGAGCATGGCGAGCAGGGGGCTGGTGGCCCGCTGGAACTCGATGACCTCGCGTGACAGCTCGTAGATGCGCCGTGACACCTTGGGGTCGCCGCCGAAGACCTCGGTCTCGATCTCGTCGATGTCGTTCTGGAGGCCGGCCACGACCGGCGCGTAGCCGTCGACGACGCCGTCGAGGATGGCGTACAGGACCGCCTCGGGGCCGAGGCGCAGCAGGTCGGGGTCGCTCTCCATGCGTCGGCGGACGGCGGCCAGGTCGGGGGCCTGGCTGTGGCGGACGGTGAGCACGAAGTTGGCGCCCACGAACAGGTGGATCTCGCCGAACTCGACCTCCTCGACCTCGTCCAGGTAGCGGGCGGCGCGCAGGACCACGAACAGGGTGTCGCCGTAGCGTTCCAGCTTGGGGCGCTGGTGGGCGACGATGGCGTCCTCGACGGCCAGCTCGTGGAGGCCGAACTCCTCGGCGACGGCCAGCAGCTGGTCCTCGGCCGGCCGGTAGAGCCCGATCCAGGCCATGGTGTCGCCCTGGTCGCGCAGCCGCCGGGCGGCGTCGGCGACGGTCGTGGGGCTGTCGACCCGGCGGCCGTCCCGGTAGATGGCGGCGGCGACGACGGTCTGCTCCACCGGCGCGGCGGCGGCAACGGGCCGGGACTCCATCGACACCTCGGGCGCCGGCGGCTGCCGCTGCCCGTTGGCGCCGCGGCCGAGGCCCAGACGGCGGTTCGGGCGCAGGACACGGGGACGGCGCTCGGCCATGGGGAACTCCTATCGAGGACGCGAGAGACGCAGGGACCGGAGACGGGACGGCGCACAGGCACCGTTCCCGCCCGAGAGACGCCGACGGGCAGCCGGCGTCAGCAGGGACTCGGAGGTTGGCTACTGCTCACAGCGGCCTCACCTCCAGCGTCCTCGACGTCGCACAGACAGGCTCAGCCTATCGCATTCCTGAACGGGGGGTCAGGAGCGGCAGATGGGCTGCCTGGCGGCAAGCGTCACGGCCGGATCGGGCTGGGCCTCGCTACTCGAGGTAGTCGCGGACTTCACGCGCCTGAGCGCTGTGCGGGCCGCTGTTACGCAGATCGCGGACGAGCGTCAGGGCAGCACTATCCCGGAGTGAAGATCGGGCGTAGGTCCGTCATGGCGATCCGGCATCGGTCTTGTGCTCCGGACGTTTCCGACCGCGGCACCCGTCCTAAGCCATGCTTACGGTGCGCCTGCCACCCCTAAGGGATGCGCTTTACCGCACCACGCTGCGTGGCAAGCAGGTCAGGGTGAGATTGCCGCTGAAGGCGGCGCCGGCCGAAGGTCGGCCAGAGGGCGCGGGCGCGCCGATGAATCAATCGCGCCAAGCGCACCACGCGGCCACTCAGTCGAGACAGAACTCGTTGCCCTCGATGTCCTGCATCACGAGGCACGACTCGTCGTCGCCATCGGCAAGCAGTAGTCGCACGCGTACCGCGCCGAGCGCGACCAGTCGTGCGCATTCGGCCTCAAGTGCGGCCAGGCGCTCTTCACCCACGAGCCCGGTGCCGACCCGCACGTCAAGATGCAGCCGATTCTTGACGACCTTGCCTTCGGGAACGCGCTGGAAGAACAGTCGCGGGCCCACACCTGAGGGATCAATGCATGCGAACGCTGAACCCTGATGCTCAGGCGGCAGCGCGCGATCGAAATCGTCCCAACTAGCAAACCCCTCTGGTGGCGGCGGTACGACGTACCCCAACACCTCGCACCAGAAACGAGCGACGCGCTCAGGTTCTGCGCAGTCGAAGGTGACCTGGATCTGCCTGACCGACGCCATCGGTCCACCATAGAGCGCTCAAAAGCCGACCTGACCATCGACTGGTCGGCTCACCTTCTCGACACCCGAACGCGACGGCAAAGCCCTAGCGGACCAGCGCCGACAAACCCAACCGACCGCGGCAGCCGGTCCGAGGGTCCCTTGGCCCCGAGACCCGGCTGCTGGTACGACTTCTCCAGCGCCCGGATCGCGGGCGCCGCCGCAGTCTGAACCGCCATCAGCGTGCCTCCTCTCCTCGCTCGGCACCCTCGATCGCTTTGCGAAGGCGGGCACGTTCCTTGTCGATCCACTGCGCGCCGGTATAGGCCTGGGCGAACGTCTCGGCGAACTCGACCGGATCCTCCCCGACGATCGCGCGCACCGATGTTCCGTCAACAGCCGCGCGCTCCCAGAGATCGGCGAAGTCGCCCATCATCTTGAGGGCGGTGTCACCATCCGTGACGCCCCCGTAGTACATGAAGTACCGCTGCAGCGCGTTCGCGACGGTGCCGTACGGCTCGGGCAGGGCCTCGATGCGGGCCTTGTATTGCCT
>JASLIH010000658.1 GCA_030152105.1 Actinomycetes bacterium | reverse complement strand
CGCGACCCAGCTCGTCGCCGAGGTCGGCCCGGCCCTGGTGATGCAGCGGTTCCTCGCCGACGGCGCCCCGGTGCCCGACGACTACGTCGTGTCGGTGGTCGACGACATCGTCATGCCACTGCTGCGACCATAGATCCGTGGTCCCTCAGCATGACCACTGACCGCGGCCAGCCTGCGGTGCGGCTCGGCCAGGACGGCGCCATGCCCCTGGTCGGACTGGCAGATGACGGCGGCGCGCTGCTCGTCGCGCCGTTCGCTGGTCTGGGCGCCAGGGCAGCCACGGCATCTACGGGCAATACCTCCGCAAGCGGGCCCCTGACGGCCCGGTCTTGCGCGAACTCCAGGCCACCGAGGCAGCGCTGGCCGCGCTCAGGGGCCAGCTCGTCTGCGACGCGTCCCTGCGTCAGGACCATGCCACGGCCGTCTACTACGCCAGGCGATTCAAGCGGACAAGCGCCCGCCCGGCATACTGCCGGGCGGGCTGGTTGGTGCTGGCTACTGGCGCTCCAGCGGCCGCACGTTGGCGGCCTGGGGGCCCTTGGGTCCCGACGTCACGTCGAACTCGACGGCCTGGCCCTCATCAAGTGAGCGGTAACCTGCCGATTGGATCGCGCTGAAATGCACGAACACGTCTTCGCCGGATTCGGGGGCGATGAAGCCGTAGCCCTTGTCGGCGTTGAACCACTTCACGGTTCCAACAGTCATGAATGCTTGTCCCTCCCTCCATCGTCTCGGAGGTATCAACCAACGCCGACGCGACTCTAACGCCGACGGCAAGGGACAAGCTCGACCTGGGGGTTGCGAAGCAAAACGTGGACCTCTGTCGGGCCCACGTCCTGGCGCGGGCGCCCGGTGAGGATAGCCGAACCCGAGAAGGACAACCCCCAAGAGCCCCGTCCGGGTGACCGGCGAGCGAACCCGCCTGCTCCCAGCCGATGGACCCCTGGGGTCATCAGTGCCCCGAGGAACTCCCACGGCCTTCCCGAGTCTCGCTCGAGAGAGTCTCGTCCTACGACCCGAAGGCCGCGTGAACCTCACCGCCGCAACGGCGGGTGGCGCCACCCACCGCCCAGCGGTTCGCCGTCCGGACCCGTCGGCCCTTCTGGCAGGAACTCCAACCCGGATTTCCCGGTCCAACCGCGTCGGCCCCTCGGGGCGCAGCGGAATCTAGAAGGCCGCCCGGGGGCGCGTCAAGGCGACGTTTCCGCTGGCCAGACGCGTATGCCCAGCTCATGATAGTGAGAATTACCTCGGTGGAATTTTCGGTGATGAGCCGAGCCTCGAGCCAAGCGCCCGGGTGTCCACCGGTTCACTGGCACCGCCACAGGAGCCATGGCACGCAGGTTGAGGTCACGCGATGCCGAGCGTCGACCTCGGGCCGAGGTGACCCTCAGGCCAACAAGCCTCAATCCGCCGCAACCCTGCGCAAGCGCACCGCCTCGGCATGCGCGACTACGGCGTCAATTGGCCCAGGGCCGTGGCCAAGATCACCGAGGACGCCGAGGAGCTGCTGGCGTTCTTCGACTTCCCGGCTGAGCATTGGCTGCACCTGAAGACCAGCAACCCGATCGAGTCGACGTTCTCGCCGGTCCGGGCGCGCACCCGGGTCACCAAGGGGCCGGGCAGCAAGGCCGCCGGGCTGGCGATGGCCTTCAAGCTGCTCTAGTCGGCCCAGGACCGCTGGCGGGCGGTCAACGGCCCCCAGCTGGTCGCGCTGGTGCGCGCCGGTGCCGCTTCGACAAGGGGGTGATGATCGAGCGCCTGACCACGTTCAGGAGGTCGCCGCGGGATCGTCAACCACCGGCGATCCACAACTCTTGATCATTCCTCTGCGCTCGGGGTGGCCTGCGACAAGCACGGCGGCGCTCAGAGCCGTGGAGACCGCCAGGCCGACCGGTGTCCGACAGGGGGTCGGAGTGGCTGAACAGGCCGTGCCGCCGCAGACGAGGTACGCGCGGCTGGGGTCACACCGGGCGACGGGGCCCGGTGAGCGGTCTCGGCAGGTGTTGAACGCCGACGGTGTTCGCCTCCCCGCGACGAGTCTTGAGCACGATGCCGATCCGGCCTAGAGTCAACGCCTCACGCGCCGCCGGGACGGTTTGGGGAGGCCTGGATGAACGGCTTGGGCGGATCGATGCGCGCGCTCTCGGTGCGGGTTGCCCTGATCGTCGTCGGGCTCTTGCTGTTGATGCCGGCAACGGCGACCGCGAAACCCGCCGGTCCGGGCGTGACACCAATCGTCCTCTTCCCCGCCTGGCACTTCACCCGGCTCACCGTCACCGTCAAGCACCAGACCACGGACCCGAACTGCCCGCGCTCGGGCACGTTCGAGGATCTGGTCTTCGAAGACCCGGGCCCGGCCTTCTCGCAGGTCTGCCGCGATGAGCTCATGACGCTTCGCTACGATCGCCACTCCGACAAGCCGATGCGCCTGCGGTTCCACGAGCAGCGCGGCGTCACCGTCTCCATCCCCGACTACGGCAGGACGGCCAGTGCACCGTCCTACGAGCCGATGTACCAGGCGCTCGAGGCGGCCGGCTACACGCGTGACCAGGACATCCGAGTCGCGGGCTATGACGCCCGACTGACGCCGGACATGGACGGCTTCTTGCAGCGGAGTAAGCACCTCATCGAACAGACTTACCGCGAGAATGGCCG
>JASLIH010000656.1 GCA_030152105.1 Actinomycetes bacterium | reverse complement strand
CCCGAGCACGTGAGACCCCGTCTGGGTGGGACCCGCTACCGCTTCTTGCGGAGGACGCCGAAGATCGAGCGCTGGATCTCGCGGCCGGCTGGGGTGTTCATGAAGCGGAGGGCCATCTTGCCGGCCTGGATGAGGTCGTGGGTGTCGACACCGCCCTGTGGGGCCGGGGCGCGGCGGGCGGGCTCACGGGCGGGGGCGGGGGCCGGCTTGGGCGCGGGGATGGGCTTGTCGGCCTCGGACTGCTGGAGCTTGGCGGTGAGGCGCTCGTAGGCGCTGTCGGGGTCGACCACCTGGCGGTAGCGGGCGTGGATGGCGGAGCCGGCGATGGCCGCCTGGACGGTGGACGGTTCGGCCGGAGCCATGCGGGACTGGGGTGGGTAGAGGCGGGTCCAGGCCACCGGGGTGGGGACGCCGTCGGGGGACAGGACGGTCACCACCGCCTCGCCGACGCCGAGGGAGGTCAGGGCCGACGCGAGGTCATAGACCTCGGTCATGGGGTAGGTCTGGACCGTCTTGTCGATGGCGGCAGCGTCCTTGGGGGTGATCGCCCGCAGGGCGTGCTGGACCCGGTTGCCGAGCTGAGCCAGGACCTCGTCGGGGAGGTCCTGGGGGAGCTGGGTGATGAAGAACACCCCGACGCCCTTGGAGCGGATCAGCCGCACCGTCCGCTGGACCTGCTCGACGAACGCCTTGGAGGCGCCGTCGAACAGCAGGTGGGCCTCGTCGAAGAAGAACACCAGCTTGGGCTTGTCCAGGTCGCCGACCTCGGGCAGGGTCTCGAACAGCTCGGCCAGCAGCCACATCATGAAGGTCGAGAACACCCGGGGCCGGTCGGCCACGTCAGCCAACTCCAGCAGGGTGACCATGCCCTTGCCGGCGGGGTCGGTGCGGAGCAGGTCGTTGACGTCGAAGGCGGGCTCGCCGAACAGCCCGGCCACACCCTGCTCCTCCAGCTCGACCAGCTTGCGCAGCAGCACCCCGAGGGTCGGCTTGGCCACCCCGCCCAGCTCGGCCACGGCCGCCTGGCCGGCGTCGGTGCCGAGGAACTTCAGCACCTCGCGGAGGTCCTTGAGATCGACCAGGAGCAGGCCGTTCGCGTCGGCGTAGTGGAAGACCAGGCTGAGCACGCTGGTCTGGACGTCGTTGAGGTCCAGGACCTTGGCCAGCAGCGGCGCCCCGAACTCCGACACCGAGGCCCGCACCGGCGCCCCCTTGGCCGGGTCGCCGGACAGGGTGAGCAGCTCCACCGGGGACGGGTGGGGGTCCCAGGGGGCCTTGAGCTGCTCGATACGGGCGGCGACCTTGTCGGAGGCCTCGCCCGGCTCGGCCATGCCCGAGACGTCGCTCTTCATGTCGGCCACGAAGCAGGGCACGCCGGCGTCCGACAGCCGCCCGGCCAGGCCCTGGATGGTCTTGGTCTTGCCGGTCCCGGTGGCCCCGGCGACCAGGCCGTGCCGGTTCAGCATGGCCAGCGGCACGGCCACCTCGAAGCCGGTGTTGACCTCGTCGCCCTTCACCGCCCGGCCCAGCCCGACCGCCGGCTCGCTGAACCCGTAGCCGACGGCCAGCCCGGCAAGCCCTTCGTCCATGCACCCTCCTCGACGCCGATCCGCGACCGCTGTTCTATAGGATGAACGCCGTGACCGCACCTCTCCCATCCCAACCGCAGCGGGAGGCCCGGCTACCGTTCGGGCCGCCGTTCCTGATCGCCGACCCGGCCGCCGCCCGCCGCGACCTGACGCTGCTGCGCCGGGCCCTGGCCGCCGCCGGCGTGGTCGCCGAGGCGGCCGTGGCCCGGCCGGTCGGGCGGGCCGAGGCGATCGCGGCCCGGGCGCTGGAGGACGGCCATCGGCTGCTGGTCGCGGTCGGCTCGGACCGGCTCGTCCACGCCGTGCTCCGCGTCCTGGTCCACCCGACCGGGCCGCGCTGGCCGGACGCCATCCTCGGGCTGGCCGGGCTCGGCCGCCAGGACCTGTCGGCCACCTTCGGCCTGCCCGACGACCCGGCCAAGGCGGCCCGCCACCTGCTCGGGCCGAACCTGTTCCAGGCCGACGTCGGCCGGGCCCGCTGGCGGGGACCGGACGGCACCACCCGGGTCGGGGTGTTCGCCAACACCGCCGAACTCGGCTACCCGGCCGAGGTGTCGGCCAGGGCCCCGGCGGCCGCCGCCGGAGGGGCCCTGGGGACCGCCGGGATGATCCCCCAGTGGGCCGGGCGGGCCGGGCGGCTGGCCGCCGCGCTGGGCGGCCTGGCCGCCACCCGCTCCAGCCCGGCCCGCCTGGAGGTCGACCACACCGCCGTCGACCTGCGCCTGGCCGGGCTGGTGGTGGCCAACGGCCAGTTCTCGATGGGCCGGATGAAGGTCGCCCCCCGGGCCCTGCCCGACGACGGCCGCCTGTCGGTGATGGCCTTCCAGGGCGAGCCGCTCGGCATCTACGCCCGCTCCAAGGACCTCTACTACGGCCTGCACGTGCCCCACCCCTCGGTCCGCGAGTACCAGTCGCGCCGCGTCAGCGTCGACACCGCCGAGCCGATGGCCCTGGTCCTGGACGGCTGCCGGGCCGCCGGCGGCCCCCCGGTGAGCTTCGACGTCCTGGAGCAGGTGCTGCGGGTCAAGGTCTGACCGGAGGTAGGATTGCCCCTATGACGACAACTGCCGCAGCCCGCGCCGAGCGGCTGGCCAGGGCTCGCAAGGAGCAGGGCGAGCGGGGGGTCGACGCGCTGCTGCTGGGACCGTCGGCGGACCTCGCCTACCTGACCGGCTACCACCCGCCGCACCTGGAGCGCATGACCCTGCTGGTGGTGCCGGCGGCCGGCGACCCCCGGCTGGTCGTGCCGGCCCTCGAGGCGCCGCTGGCCCGCGACCAGCTCGGCGAGCTCGAGATCGAGGTGGCCGCCTGGCCCGAGACCGACGACCCGGTCCGGCTGGTCGCCGCCACGCTCGCCGCGGCCGGGGCCACCGGCGGGCAGCTGGGCGTCGGCGACCAGCTGTGGAGCACCTTCCTGCTGCGGCTCCAGGAGGCGCTGCCGGCGGCCGGCTTCGTCGCCGCCTCCACCGTGACGAGGCAGCTGCGGATGCGCAAGGACCCCGAGGAGCTGGCTGCTCTGGCGCGGGTGGCGGCGGCCATCGACGGGGTGGTCGAGGGCCTGGACGGGCTGCGCTGGGCCGGGCGGACCGAGCTGGACCTGGCTAGGGACATCGAGGAGGCGATCCGCGACTCCCACGACAGGTTCTGCTTCGCCATCGTCGCCTCCGGCCCCAACGCGGCCAGCCCCCACCACGGGGCCAGCGGGCGGGTCATCCAGCCCGGCGACCCGGTGGTGGTCGACATCGGCGGCCGGCTCGACGGCTACTGCTCCGACACCACCCGGACCCTGGTCGTTGGCGAGCCCCCGGCCGGCTTCCAGGAGCTGTACGCCCTGCTGCACGCCGCCCAGCTGGCCGGCTGCGCCGCCGTCCGGCCCGGGGTGCCGGCGTCGGCGGTCGACGCCGCCTGCCGCGACCCGATCACCGCCGCCGGCCACGGCGAGCTGTTCGTGCACCGGACCGGCCACGGGATCGGGCTGGAGGAGCACGAGGACCCGTACATCGTCGCCGGCAACGACGAGCCGCTGGAGCCGGGCATGGCCTTCTCGATCGAGCCCGGCATCTACCCCCGGGGCCACTACGGCGCCCGGATCGAGGACATCGTCGTCTGCACCGACGACGGCGCCCGCCGCCTCAACACCACCTCACGCGACCTGCGGATACTGGACGCATAGGCCGACGGATGCAGCGGGCGGGTGGACCATCGGCGGTTCCCGATCCCTGTGGGGGGAGCTCGCCCCCCCCACGGCCCCCCAAGAGCGCCTGTGCCATGGTCGAGGCTAGACGAATGGTTCCCGGTGCCTAGCAGGCAGGCGTGGTGCCCGCGCTGTGATGAGGTCCGGGCGGCGCGGGCGGGGGCGGCCTGCCCGGTGTGCGGGCGCCAGCTGCTGGCCGTGCCCCCGGCCCGCCCCGGGCTGCCGCAGCCGGGTCGGGCCGACCGGCTGGCCAGGCGGCTGCGGGCGCTGGTCCCGGCGGCGGCCGCCGTCGGGGTCGCCTGCCTGGTCCTGGTCGTCGTGGCCAGCGCCTTCGCCGCCGGGCGGCTGACCCGGACCACCCCGTCGGCCCCGGGGGCGGCGCCGACCACCACCGCCCCGGGCTTCCTCGACGAAGGCCCCGAGACCGGCCACCGCGACTTCGGCTGGGAGACCCGCGACAGCGAGCTCACCGTCGAGCTGCGCACCATCACCGCCGGCACCGGCTTCGGCCGGCTGGAGCTGCACGTCGACGGGGTCCGGCAGGGCCGCGGGATCAGCGCCCTGGAAGGGCTCCGGATCCGCGACGCCGACGGACGCGACCTGCTGCTGGGCGGCACGGTGGCCAGGATCGCCACCGCCGGCAGCCGGCCGGCCCCCGGCGGCGGGACCGACACCGAGGTCGTGCTCGACCACCCCGTCGACCCCCGGGCCGTGGCCACCGTCGAGCTGCGCGGGCTGGTCCTGGCCCGAGAGGTCTCGGAGCGGATCGGCGGCACCCTGGTCGACGAGGAACTCCGAGACCGGGCGACCGGAGACGCCGACGACACCCACTGGCTGGCCACCCGCCGCGGCTGCACGGGCTGCCAGCTCCGGGTGGCCTGCGAGGACTGCACCAGCGTCCGGCTGGCCGGGTCGGCCTACCGTCGCGGCCGGGTGATGATCGCCGTCCAGGCCCTCGGCCGGGCCGAGCAGACCGCCCTCAACCCCTCGCGCCGGCGGGTGGCGGTCACCGACGACGGCGGCCTGTCGGAGCTGCCGGCCTGGATCGACGGGTCAGGCGGGTCGGCGGTCATCACGGTCCCGGCCGACATGCTGGCCGCCGTCCGCTTCGGCGACCCCTCCAACGACGAGCCGATGGCCTTCAAGATCGTCATCCAGGCCCAGGCCGAGGAAGTCGTCCGCGGCACCTGGACCATCACCTCGGCGGTCCGCTGATGCGCGCCTGGTGCCCCCGCTGCGACGCCGTCCGGCCGGGCGAGACCGTCTGCCCGGTCTGCCAGACCTCCCTGGCCACCCTGGACGACAGCACCCCGGGCGACCAGCAGCCCGGCCTGGCGCCGCCCGACCCGGCCCCGGCCCCGCCCACGCCAGCGCCGCGGCTGCGGATCGCCCTGGCCGCGGCCACGCTGGTCGTGGCCGGCCTGGCCTTCGTGGCCGGGCGCGGCATCGCCCGCCCGGACGCCCCGGCGGCCACCGCGGCCCCGGCGACCTCCACCACCGCTCCCGAGCCGGGCGCCGACCAGCGCCAGCTGGGCTGGACGGCCAGGGCCGGCGGCCTCACCATCACCGCCGTCGAGGCCGGCCGCCTGGCCACCGAGCGGCACGAGACGGTCGCCTCGATCACCTTCCGGGTGGAAGGCGTCCCCGGCGGCCAGCGTGTGCTGGGCCTGCGGGGGCTGACCCTGCTCGACTCCGGCGGGGGCGTGTTCGCCAGCGTCGACCAGCGCCAGTTCGGCCGCGAGGGTGGCGTCCAGGTCCTGCCGGTGGAGGGCCAGGACGACACCTACCGGGTCGTCACCGGCCCCGCGCCCCGGCTGTCGTCGCTGGCCAGGATCAAGCTGACCGACGTGGTGGTGGTCAAGCCCCGCGACCAGACGATCCAGCTCGACACCTCGGGGCCGTGGCCGCGCGGCCCGGGGATGCGGGCCGTCAACCCCGGCCAGGGCGACGCCGTCGTGATCGGCACGAGCTTCCTCATGCAGCAGCAGACCCAGCTCGAGCTGCGGGTGAACTCGGTGTTCGTGCGCGACGGGCTGGCCATGGTGGTGGTCGACGCCTCCTCGGGCTACCGGGGCGTGCCCGGCGAGTACCTGCCCATCGGCGGCGAGCTGCGTGCCGGCGGCCGGGTCCTGTGCTCGCGCACCTCGGTGCTGGGCGACGACTCCACCGCCCAGAACGTCCAGGGGCTCGTGCTCAGCTGCCCGACCCGCCCGGTGCCGCGGCTCACCGTGGCCGTCGGTGTCGGTGCCAGAATGCTCCCGCTCGAGGTCACCCTGCGGCCGTAGCCACCCTGGAGGTCCAAGCATGCCCGACGACGAGGATCCTGCCGAGGAGCCGACCGCTCAGGAGCGGGCCCGGCGCCGCGACCGGCCGCTGGTCCAGCGGGCGATCGTCTCCGACGCCCTGATGGACCCCGAGGAGCGGGAGCGGATCGGCTTCGACCCCAGCCCCGAGGCTCCCATCCCGGTGGTGATCGAGCTCAACCTGCGCCACCGCGACGGCCTCGAAGGGGCGGCCGAGCAGTTCCTGGACCGCTACCGGGCGGCCCTGCCCGACGCGCCCCCGCCCGACCGGGTGGCCGACACCTACTACCGCTGCGAGCTCACCGAGGCCCAGATCCTGCGCCTGGTCGAGGCCGACCAGGGCCAGGAGGACGCGGCCCGGCGGGCCATCTACCGGGTCTGGCCCGACTTCCCGGTCCACCCGCTGATCGACATCTCGTGCGCCACGGTCAAGGCGGACGCGGCCCGGCGCTCCTTCGACGCCACCGGCCGCGGCATCACCTGGGCGGTGCTGGACTCGGGCATCGACGGCGACCACCACCACTTCCGCCGCTACGAGACCCTCAAGGGCGACGTGGCCAACCTGCACCGCGACTTCACCAAGCCGGGCGAGCCGGCCCTTGGCGACGCCCTGGTCGACCAGTTCGGCCACGGCACCCATGTGGCCGGCATCATCGCCGGCGGCCTGCCGGCCAGGATGCCCCGGGGCAGCGACCTGCGGGTGGTCGAGCGGGTCTTCGACCCGGCCCGCCCCGAGACCCCCAAGGTCCAGGACCGCGAGGTCAGCCCGCCCGAGGTGCTGGCCGGGATGGCCCGCGAGACCAAGCTGGTCAGCCTCAAGGTGCTCGACGAACGGGGCAACGGCCAGTCCATGAACGTGCTCCGGGCGCTCGAGTACGTGCGCAAGGACATCAACGGCTACGGCAAGCTGCTGCGGGTCCACGGGGTCAACCTCAGCCTCGGCTACGAGTTCGATCCCAAGTGGTTCGCGTGCGGCCAGAGCCCCATCTGCGCCGAGGTCGACCGCCTGGTCCGCTCGGGGGTGGTGGTGGTCGTGGCCGCCGGCAACACCGGCTACGGCGCCCTGACCTCCCTGGCCCGCCAGACCAACGTCGGGCTGACCATGACCATCAACGACCCCGGCAACGCCGCCCTGGCCATCACCGTCGGGGC
>JASLIH010000649.1 GCA_030152105.1 Actinomycetes bacterium | reverse complement strand
GCAGCGAGCTGGGTTCGGCGTGGAAGCTGGGGCAGTGTTCGCAGATGTTGGCATAGGCGCAGGCGCCCTGGGCTGGCGCGCGTAGGCAGAACCCGCCGGCCAGGCGTGATTTGAGCAGCGGGGTGTCTTTCCAGTCGGCGCCGCCGGTGATGTCGGTCAACGGCAGGCTGCGCCGGCCGAGTACCGGCGTGCGGGCCTGTTGTTTGGGCAGGTCGAGGGCGCGCTCGTATTCGGCGCGGACGGTGGTGTCGAACAGGCGCCCGTAGTGCAGGCTCATCTCGGCGGACATGTGTCTGATATGCGGGTGATCGCCAGTGGGTGATCTCACCGCCTGGGGGTCGTGCCCGTCGGCCGGCCTCACTGCTCCCCGGGAGTCCGCGTGATGTTCGTGCCGTGCTTGGTCCGCTCTATGCACGGGTCGGAGGTTCGAGCGTTGAGCCTGGGTCATCCGTTGTTGGATGACTACCTCGCCTTCGTCGGTGCGCGCGCCAGGGTGAACACCTGGCTGGCCACGGCCTATGACCTGAAGGTGTTCTTCACCGTGGTCGGTAAGGAGCCGGCGCAGGTCACCGCACCGGATGTGTTCACCTTCCTCAAGGCGCAGCGGGCGCCGCGGCTTGGGGAGCGGGTGGTCCGGCTGGAAGACGGGGAGTCCGGTCTGGCCGCCCGCACGATCGCCCGGCGGCTGTCGAGCGTGTCGGGGCTGTTCGCCTATCTGTGCGCGCGCGGCGACGTCGGGGTGGTGCGCAACCCGGTCCCGAGGGGTCTGTCCAGTCGGGCGCCGGGCCGGCGCGGGCGGGGCGGGGTGCCGCTGGTGCGCACCCCCCGAACCCTGCCTCGGGTGCTGTCCCCGACCGAGGTAGACGCGGTGTTGAGGGCGCTGCGGACCCGGCGGGACCAGGCGATGGTGCAGGCGATGCTGTTGGGTGGGTTGCGCCGCTGCGAGGTGCTCGGGCTGCGCCTGGGTGATGTCCGGGCCGGCGAGCGACGGTTGTTCATCGCCGAGGGCAAGGGTGGTCGGCAACGGATCGTGCCGGTCTCGGGTCGATTCTTCGCCGCGCTGGGCGACTATCTCGATGCCGAACGACCACGCTCGTCGAGCACTGACCGGGTCTTCGTCGTACTCAAGGGACCACACCGGGGAGCCGCGCTGTCGGCCGCGGGGTTGGATGAGATCCTCGCCGGCGCGCGGGGGCGGGCCGAGCTGGCCCGGTTGACGTGCCATCAGCTGCGGCATACCTGCTTCACCCGGCTGCGCGAAGCCGGCATGGCGCTGGAGGCGATCCAGGCTCAGGCCGGGCACGCTTCAATCGAGTCGACCCGCATCTACCTGCATCTGGCCAACGACTGGCTGGCCGGGGAGTACCTGCGGGCGGCCGAGGCGATCGAAGCCCAGGCCACCGCGAGTGCCGCGGCGGCGGTGGCCGAGTGAGCCGTTCACCACGGCAGGTTGAGGTCGAGAAGCTGGTCGCCGCCTACCGGACCGACCTGCTCGCCGCCGGCATGTTCGCGCAGAATCCGGTGACCTCCCCGGCGCGGTCGTTCCTGTCCCGGATCGGTGTCGAGGGCTGGGCGAGGCTGTCGCTGGCCGAGCAGTGCGCGACCCCGCTGAAGGACCGCCGGGTGGTGGGGTGGCTGATGGTGACTGGCCGGTGTCGGCCCAGCCCGGACTACCTGGTGCTCGGGCGACCCTACCTCGGCGAGGTCGCTGCCCGCCATCACCGCGGGTTTCGCGCTCAGTTCGCCGCGACAGCCGCGGAACTTGGTTTCGACCAGCGCTCGACCCTGTTGCAATGGTCGGCGACGATCAAGGTTGCGACGTTGGTCGGGGTGGCGCCGGATCGGCTGACCAAGGCCGATCTGGACACCGGACGCGAACAGCTGTCCGCGGCGATCCGTCGGCATCGGCCCGACGCGCACGGGGTCCGTGCGCTGACCACCGCGTTGTTCGGCGCCGAGGCCACCTTGTTCCATGCGGGTGTGATCGACGCGCCGCCGCGCAAGACCCATCCGGACAAGTCCGCGGCCCGCGCCGCCGCATGGGCCGCCGTGGCGCCCCGGCTGGCCGCGACCCTGCTCGGCTATATCGAGCAGATGCGGCTGTCGCTGCGGGCCGCGACGATCGTCAGCCTCGAAGGGGCGTTGCGCGAGTTCGCCGGGTGGCTCGTCCGCGAGGCGCCCGAGGTGAGCGCGGTCGCGCTGCTGCGCCGAAGCCACATCGAGAACTACAAGCTGCATCTGGCCGGGCGGGACTCCGCGCGGGGCGGCCGGCTGTCCAAGACCGCGCTGGCTGAGCACATCGGCGTCCTGCGGACCTGTTTCGAGCGGCTCACCGAATGGGCCGGTGACGACGTCCCCGCCGCCGTGCTGGTCTTCGCCGGTGACCTTCCTCGGCGCGACGACCCATTGCCGCGTTTCCTCGACGACGGGGCGGCGGCGAAGCTGCTGCAAGCCACCCGCGCCCACCCCGACCCGTTCACCCGCCTCGCGGTGGAGTTCCTGGCCCGCACCGGGCTGCGCAAGGGCGAATTCTGCGATCTGACCATCGACTCCGTGGTGCAGATCGGCTCGGCCTACTGGCTGCACGTGCCGGTCGGCAAGCTGCGCACCGACCGATACATCCCGCTGCACCCCCAGCTCAAGGACCTGCTCGACGACTGGGTCGCCCATCGGCCCACCGGTCTGCGCGAGCCCTACCTGTTCATCGAACGCGGACGACGAATCACCACCGCACGGGTCGACCGGGCCCTGGCCAACGTGGCCCGCGAGGCCGGTATCGGCCACGTCACCCCTCATCAACTCAGGCACACCCTGGCCACCCAAGCCATCAACCGGGGCATGTCGCTCGAGGCGATCGCCGCCCTTCTCGGCCATCGCTCGATGCGGATGACCATGGTTTACGCCCGCATCGCCGATCGCACCGTCGCCGAGGAGTACTTCGCCGTCAGCGAGAAGGTCGAGGCGCTCTACGACGCACCGAAAGAACTGCCCGCCGACGCCGAAGGCTCCGAGATGCGCCGGCTGCGCGCCGAGATGCACCGCCGCATGCTCGGCAACGGCTACTGCGCCCGACCAGTCGGGCTGGACTGCCACTTCGAGTCGATCTGCGAGTCCTGCACCTTCTTCCAGACCACCATCGAGTTCCGCCCCACCCTGAAGGCTCAACGCGACGACGCCGTCGACAAAGGACAACTCGGCCGCCAGAAGGTCTTCGACGGACTGCTCGCCCGACTCGACCAGAACGCATCCTGACATGATCCACTTGACAAGATCACCCGCATAATGCCCGAGCATCTGCTGGATGGCGACGAGATCAACACCGCGCTCGTAGTTGCGGGTCGCGCAGGCGTGGCGCAGCGTGTGCGGGCTGAACCTGACCAACTCGTGTTCCCGCTGCCCGTCCTGGCCGAGGGCCTCCCGTTCGAGGTCGAGCAGGTAGGCGAGCCGGTTGCGGATCGTGCCCCGGTGA
>JASLIH010000644.1 GCA_030152105.1 Actinomycetes bacterium | reverse complement strand
GAGTCGAAGATGCAGGAGGCGTCGTCGCCGACGATGTCGCGGGAGACGATCGGGTCGGTCGAGTAGCGGATGATCCCCGCCAGCGGGCCCTCGCTGGCCTGCCGGTAGGCGTCGTTGATCTCCTCGACGGTGGCGTCGCGGCTCAGGACCACGGCCAGGTCGGTCAGCGAGCCGTCCTCCACCGGCACCCGCAGGGCGATGCCGTCCAGCTTGCCCTTGAGCTCGGGGATGACCAGGGAGGCGGCCTTGGCCGCGCCGGTCGAGGTGGGGATGGTGTTGACCGCGGCCGAGCGGGCCCGGCGCAGGTCCTTGTGCGGGAAGTCGAGGATCACCTGGTCGTTGGTGTAGGCGTGGATGGTGGTCATGAAGCCCTTCTCGATCCCGAAGGTGTCGAGCAGGACCTTGGCCAGGGGGACCACCGAGTTGGTGGTGCAGGAGGCGTTGGAGATGATGTCGTGGCTGGCCGGGTCGTACTTGTCGTGGTTGACGCCCATGACGATGGTGACGTCCTCGTCCTTGGCCGGGGCCGAGATGATGACCTTCCTGGCCCCGCCCTTGAGGTGGAGGGCGGCGTCGTCGCGCTTGGTGAAAATGCCGGTGGACTCGATGACCACGTCGACGCCGAGGTCGCCCCAGGGGAGCTGGGCCGGGTCCCGCTGCGCGCTGGCCGCGATCTTCTGGCCGCCGACGGTGATCGACTCCTCGTCATACGACACGTCGCCGTCGAGGCGGCCGAAGGTCGAGTCGTACTTGAGCAGGTGGGCGAGGGTCTTGTTGTCGGTCAGGTCGTTGACGGCGACGATCTCGACGTCCTTGCCCTTGGCGGCTCTGAGATAGTTGCGGCCGATGCGGCCGAAGCCGTTGATGCCGACGCGGACGGTCATGGTGTCCTCCCTGGGAGGTTGAACGATCCGGCTCATTCTTCACTACCCGCAACCGGTGCCGTCAACGCCTGGATTCGGCGAAGACGTCCCAGCACCCCGCCCTTGGAGCGGGGCGGGTCGAGCATAGCCCCTAGCTCGGCCAGGCTGGCATCGGGGTGGGCCAGGCGCAGGGTGGCCACCTCGGCCAGGTCGGCCGGCAGGCCGTCCCAGCCCAGCCGGGCCACCGCCTGCTCGACGGCGGCGACCTGGGACATGGCCGCGGCCACGCTGCGGCGCAGGTTGGCGTGGTCGGCGTTGGCCAGCCGCACCGCCTCGCGGCGCACCTCGCGGCGGATGCGGCCGTCCTCAAGGGCCAGGTAGGCGGCCTGGGCGCCCATGACCAGCAGGGCCCGGCCGATGGCCTCGCCGCCCTTGACCACCACCCGGTGCTCGTCGGGCCCGCGGGCCCCGGTCCGGGCCGGCAGGCCGAGGCGGGTCAGGACGGCGGCCAGGTCGGCGGCGCTGCGCTCTTCGGGTGCGCCGATCTCCAGGTGGGGCTCGCGGGTCGGGGCCGAGATCGAGCCGCGGCCCAGGAACGCCCCCCGGACGAAGCAGGCGGCCGCGTCCCGGCCCCGGACCAGGCCGCCGGCGACCCCGAAGCTGAGCCGGCCGGCGCCGTCGAGGACGCCGCTGTCGGTCAGCACCCGCTCGACCCGGTCGGCCAGGACCAGCTCGTAGCGGGGCCGGGGGGCCAGGGCGCCGGCCTCCCGGACCCGGAAGTCGGGCCGGACGCCGTAGCCGGTGTGGAGCAGCCAGAAGGCCAGGCGGGCCACCCCGCCCGACCCGGTGGCCAGGATCAGGGTGTAGCGGGGGCCGAGGGTGCCGCCGATGTGGAGGGTGGCGGCGAAGCGGAGCAGGGCGGCCAGCAGGGCGCGGCGCTCGGCGGGGGCGGCGGGTCGCAGCGCCGCCAGCTCCTCCTTCACCCGGACGGTGAACTCGCCTCGGTTCATCTGCTGGCTAGGTCAGCTCCTTGAGGGCGGTGGCCAGGCGGGCGGCGTCGTGGGTGCCGGTGTGGTCGTCGGCGGCCAGCTCGGCGTGGACCACGGCCGCCCCCAGCTCGGCGAAGGCCTCCAGCTCGCGGGCGGCGCCGGCCGCGTCCCGGGGCCGCTGGCAGAGCACGGTGGCCACCCGCAGGCCTGGGCAGTGGGCCAGGATGGCGGCCAGGTGGGCCTCGGGCGCGAAGCCGGTGGTCTCCCCCGGCTGGGCCTCGAGGTTGCAGATGTAGACGATGCGCTCGGGGTCCTCGACCAGGGCCGCGGCCAGGTCGGGGACGAGCAGGTTGGGGACCACCGAGGTGAAGGTGGAGCCGGGGCCGAGCAGGACCAGGTCGGCCTCGCGGACGGCCTGGACGGCGGCGGGGACGGCCGCCGGGTCGCGCGGCTCCAGCCAGACCGACTCGACCCGGCCGGTGGCTGTCATGATGGCCACCTGGCCCTCGACGGGGCGGCCGTCGACCCGGCCGCAGAGCCGCACCGGGACCAGGGTGGCCGGCAGCACCTGCCCGTGGACCCCCAGCCAGCGGGACGCCTCTCCGAGCGCGGCCATGAACCCGCCCTTGAGGTCGGCGAGGGCGGCCAGGGCCAGGTTGCCCAGGTTGTGGCCGGCCAGGTCGCCCCGCTCGAACCGGTAGGCGAACAGCTCGCGGACCTCGGCCGCCGGGTCGGCCAGGGCGAGCATGGCCTTGCGCAGGTCGCCCGGCGGGAGCAGCCCGAGGTCGCGGCGCAGGCGCCCCGAGGAGCCGCCGTCGTCGGCCACGGCCACCACCGCCGTCGGCTCCACCCCGAGCAGCCGCAGGGCGGTCAGGGTGACGGCCAGCCCGCGGCCGCCCCCGAGCGCGACAACTCTCACTCGCGCTCCACGTCCCGGTGGGCGACGTGGGCCCGGTAGCCCTTGTCGGTCAGCCAGCTGGCCAGCTCCTCGGCCAGGACGACGCTGCGGTGCTTGCCGCCGGTGCAGCCGACGGCCACGGTCAGGTAGTGCTTGCCCTCCTGGACGTACCCGGGCAGGGCCGTCTCCAGCAGCGCCTCCAGCCGGGCCAGGAACAGGCCGGTGTCGCTCTGGGCGAGCACGTAGTCGCGCACGGCCGGGTCGGTGCCCTTCAGCGGGCGCAGCTCCGGCACCCAGTGCGGGTTGGGCAGGAAGCGGACGTCGACCACCATGTCGGCGTCGAGGGGCAGCCCGTACTTGAAGCCGAAGGAGGCCACCGTGACGAGCAGGCCGGCCGCCTCGTCGGCGAACGCGGCCAGGATCTTGGACCGCAGCTCGTGCACGTTGAGGTCGCTGGTGTCGAGCACCAGGTCGGCGTCGGCCCGCAGCTCACGCAGCAGGTTGCGCTCGAGCGCGATCGACTCGGCGACCCGCTCGCCGGCCACCGGGTGGCGTCGCCGGGTGGCCTCGAAACGGCGGATCAGCACCTCGTCGGAGGCCTCGAGGAACAGCACCCGCAGGTTGATGTCCTGGGACCGGAGCTGGTCGAGGGCGGTCGACAGCTCGGACACGTCGGTGGTGAACGCGCCGCCGCGGGCGTCCATGACCAGCGCCACCCGGGTCGGGTCGCGGCCGACGACGGCCAGCTCGGCGACCCGGCCGATCAGCGACGGCGGCAGGTTGTCGATCACGAAGTAGCCGAGGTCCTCCAGCACCTTGGCCGCCTCCGAGCGGCCGGCACCGGACAGCCCGGTGATCACCACGAACTCGACCGCGGCCGCCCGCAGGCGGTCCTCTGTCCGCAACTCCTGTGTCATGTCCTGGTCGCCCCCCCGGCGGCCCCATGGAGATGGTCGTACACCACCTTAGCAAGCTGGGGGCCGACTCCGGGAACCTGCTCCAGCTCCTCCAGGCTGGCCTGGGCGGCCTTGCGGGCCGACCCGAAATGGCGGACCAGCTGGCGGCGGCGGGTCTCCCCCACCCCGGGGATGCCGTCGAGCACGCTGCGGGTCATCGACCGGTCGCGCAGCTTGCGGTGGTAGGTGATGGCGAACCGGTGGGCCTCGTCGCGGACCCGCTGCAGCAGGTACAGGGCCTCGCTGGTCCGGGGGATGACCACCGGGTCGGCCATGCCCGGCAGGTAGACCTCCTCCATCCGCTTGGCCAGCGAGACCACCGGCAGGTCGGGGCTGGCCGAGGCCCGCACCGCCTCGAGGGCGGCGGCCAGCTGGGGCCGGCCCCCGTCGACCACGATCAGGTTCGGCGGGTAGGCGAACTTCTTGCGCCGCTCCCGATCGACCGGGGCACCCCCTTGGGGTTCCCCGGACCCCTCCCGACTCACCGGGGCA
This sequence comes from Actinomycetes bacterium, assembly GCA_030152105.1. The sequence continues at coordinate 1,076 of JASLIH010000644.1, read as the reverse complement.
CCCCCTTGGGGTTCCCCGGACCCCTCCGGCTCCTCCGGCTGGTCGCGTTCGCTGGCCAGGCGGGCCAGGCGGCGGGAGAGGACCTCCCGCAGGGAGGCAACGTCGTCTTGGCCCTCGACCGAGCGGACCTCGAAGCGGCGGTACTCGCTCTTGCGGGCCAGGCCGTCCTCGAACACCACCATGGAGCCGACCACCTGGCTGCCCTGGAGGTTGGAGATGTCGTAGCACTCGATCCGCAGCGGGGCCTCGGGCAGGTCGAGGGCCTCCTGGAGCTCCTTGAGGCCGCGGGCCCGGGCGTCGAAGTCGCTGGCCCGCTTGAGCTTGTGGGTGGCGAAGGCCTCGCGGGCGTTGGCCGCGACCGTCTCCAGCAGGGCCCGCTTCTCGCCCCGCCGGGGCACGCGGAAGTCGACCGGGCCGCCGCGGAGCCCGGCCAGCCAGGCCTGGAGGGCGTCGGCGCCGTCGGGCAGGACGGGCAGGAACACCTCCCGGGGGACCTCGTCGCCCCGGTCGCCGTAGAGCTGCTGGACGAAGGTGGCGGCCAGGGCGGCGGTGTCGAGGGCCTCGACCTTGTCGACCACGAACCCGCGCCGGCCCACCACCCGGCCCCGGCGGACGAAGAACACCTGCACGGCCGCCTCCAGGTCGTCCTCGGCGAAGGCGGCGATGTCGAAGTCCTCGGGGGTCGAGGACACCATCTGCTGGCGCTCCATGGCCTTGCGGACGCTGCCCAGCTGGTCGCGGAGCCGGGCCGCCAGCTCGAAGTTGAGCTGCTCGGCGGCCTGGCGCATCTCGGCCTCCAGGCGCTGCAGGGTCGGGCGGGTGCGCCCGTCCATGAAGGCCACGAAGTCCTCGACGATCCGCCGGTGCTCCGCGGGCGTGACCTTGCCGACGCACGGCCCCGAGCATTTGTTGATGTCGAACAGGATGCACGGCCGGCCCAGGCGCCGGTGCCGGTCGAACACCCCCTTGGAGCAGGTCCGCATGGGGAAGGTGCGCAGCAGCAGGTCAAGGGTCTCGCGGATCGCGTAGGCGTGGGCGTACGGCCCGAAGTAGCGGGTCCCCTTGCGCTTGGGCCC
>JASLIH010000542.1 GCA_030152105.1 Actinomycetes bacterium | reverse complement strand
TGGATCGAGCGGCTGTTGCGGGCGCTGGACCGGTTCCAGCAGCGTCACACGGTGCTCGGGTTCCCGTTCGGGGTGGCCAAGAAGTTCGGCGACGACCAGGCCGGCAGGCACGCCGCGCTGCTCGCCTACTACGGCTTTGTGTCGTTGTTCCCGCTGCTGCTGGTGTTCGTCACCGTGCTCGGCTACATACTGGCCAACGACCCGGAGCTGGAGCAGCAGGTCATCGACACCCTGGTCGCGCAGTTCCCCGTCATGGGCAGCCAGATCAAGGACAGCATCACCGCCATCCAGGGATCCGGCATCGGCCTCGTCGTCGGCATTCTCGGCACCCTGTGGGGCGGTCTCGGGATCACCCAGAGCGCTCAGGACGCGATGAACGCGGTCTGGACCATTCCCCGAAGGCTCCGGCCCAACTACTGGCTGCGCCTGGCCCGCGGCCTCGGCTCCCTGCTCCTGGTGGCCACGGCCATCATCGCGGCCACCGCCCTGGCCCAGCTCGGCAGGATCCAGCACGGGATCCTCGGCCGGCTCCCCTTTGTCGGCTCCCTGCTGCTCAACCTGCTGCTGCTGCTCGTGCTGTTCCAGGTCCTGACCGGGATGTGGGTGAAGTGGCGGCGGCTGCTGCCCGGCGCGCTGTGCGGGGCGGTCGGCTGGAGCACGCTGCAGACGCTGGGCGTGCTGATCGTCGACCGGCAGCTCCAGCGGGCCAACCTCATCTACGGGGTCTTCGCCGTGGTGCTCGTGCTGCTGTCGTGGATGTACCTGAGCGCCCAGCTGCTGCTGTACGCCGCCGAGATCAACGTGGTGCTGACCAGGCGGCTATGGCCGCGGAGCATGCTCCAGCCACCCCTGACCGAGCCGGACAGGCGGGTGCTGACCGCGCTGGCCGAGACCGAGGAGCGGCGACCCGGGCAGACCGTCGAGGTGCGGTTCGCGGCAGAGGACGAACCACCCCCCGCAGGTCACGACGCACCCCATGGCGGGACGTCCGACCGCTCAGCGGGTGATGGCGAGCAGGCGGGCGCAGAGTGACCAGGCGGCGCCGGTGAAGTCGCGCCGGCTGCGGCCGGCGTGCAGGGAGCGCAGCAGGAGGCCGTGGAGGCCGTCGAGCAGGAACGACGCGGTCTCCTCGGGGTCGTCGGCGGTGAGCTCGCCGGCCTGAGCGCCACGGGCCACGAACCGGGCCAGGGCCGCCCGGGCCTGCTCGAGCGGCTCGTCCTCGGAGACCTCGGCGGCGTGGAACAGCAGGTGGTGCAGCCGCTGGTTGGCGGCGTGGAAGTCGTACATCTCGCCCAGAAAGGACCGGAGCTGCCGGGCGTAGCCGCCGCGGCCGGGGGGTGCGTCCAGGCGGCCGGACTGCTCCAGCCACTGGCTGGTGTAGCGGGTGCGAAGGGCGGTCAGCAGCGCCGACTTGGAGTCGAAGTACAGGTAGATGGTGCCCTTGGCCACCCCGGCGGCCTCGGTGACGTCGGCCATGGTCGCCTGGGCCAGGCCGCGTTCCAGGAACACGCTCGCCGCCGCGTCCAGGAGCTGCTCGCGGCGCACCTCGGGCGGCTCCCGCCGCCTGGCCGTCGCTCGCTCGGTCATCGCCCCTCCCCCGACGTCACTGACTGACCGTCATTCTAGCTTCTTGACAACTGACTGGCGGTCACTCATTGTGACTGATAGTCAGTCAACACTATCACGGGGAGGGACCGTGGACGAGGCGGCGATCGAGACGACGAAGCTGGGCAAGGCCTACCCGGGCGGCGTGCGGGCGCTGGACGAGGTGTCCATCCGCGCCGCCTACGGCGAGATCTACGCCTACCTGGGCCGCAACGGCTCGGGCAAGACCACCACCATCCGCATCCTCACCACCCTGACCGCCGCCACCACCGGAACGGCCCGGGTCGCCGGCCACGACGTCCGCCAGCATCCGGGAGCGGTGCGGCGCGCCATCGGGGTCACCATGCAGCAGGCGGCCCTGGACGAGACCATGACCGGCCGGGAGCTGCTGCAATGGCTGGCCGCCCTGTGGGCGCTGCCGACCGGCGTCGCCCGGGCCAGGGTCGGCGAGGTGGTGGACCGCTTCGGTCTTGGCCCTGTCCTCGGCCGCCGGATCGCCACCTACTCTGGCGGCACCCGGCGCCGGCTCGACCTCGCCGCCGCCCTGCTCCACCAGCCGAAGGTGCTGTTCCTGGACGAGCCCACCACCGGGCTGGACCCCCAGAGCCGGCGGGCGCTCTGGGAGCAGGTCGGCGAGCTGCGCGACGACGGCAGCGCCATCTTCCTCACCACCCAGTACCTGGAGGAGGCCGCCCAGCTCGCGGACCACATCGCCGTCCTCCAGGCCGGGCGCCTGGTCGCCCAGGACACCCCGGCCGGGCTGCGCCGCCGCCACGGGGGGCTGCGGCTGCGGCTCCAGGTCGACGAGCAGGGACCCTCCCCCACCTGGGCGGCCAACGGCCACGCCCCCGACCAGCACGGGTGGATCACCCGCCCGGTGGCATCGGCCGACCAGGCCCACATCCTGCTCGACGAGCTGATCCGGGCCGGTGCCCCGATCGCCGAGTTCCACCTGGACGAGCCCACCCTGGAGGACGCCTACCTGGCGCTCACCGGCTCCCAGCCCCTCACCAGCCCGCCGGTGGCCTTGGCCGCCGCCCATACCTAGAGGAGCCTCCATGGACCAGATTGCCTCCCTGGCCCGCCAGACCCGGCTGGTGTTCGGCCGCAGCCTGCGCGCCGGCCTCCGCGAGCCCGCCCTGGCCTTCGTCTTCCCGGTCGCGTTCCCGCTGCTCATCATCGGACTGTTCTCCCAGGTCTACGCCAGGGTCGCCGACCTGCCCGGCTTCCCCGCCGGCAGCTATCTGGGCTGGATGACCCCGGCGGTCGTGCTCATGGCGGCCATGTTCGGGGCTGGCCACTCCGCCCTGGGCCTGGTCCGAGATCTCCAGACCGGCTTCCTTGACCGCCTCCGGCTCCTGCCGGTCCACCCGGCCGCCTTCGTCCTCGGCCGGCTGGGGTTCGATGTGGCCCGGGTGACCGTCGCCGGGCTGGGGGTGCTGGCCGTGGCGGTCGCCCTCGGCGCCCCCATGCGCGGCGGCCCCCTCGCCGTCCTCACCATCGCCGTGCTGCTCGCCGGCTGGACCCTCGGCTACGCCGGCCTCTACTACGTGGTCGGGCTGCGGGCCCGCAGCCCCGAGGCGCTGACCGCCCTGGTCCCGCTGTTCCTGCCGATCTCGCTGCTGTCGACCGCCTATGTGCCCGCCGACCTGGTGCCGGGCTGGGTCCGCGCCGCCGCGGTGGTCAACCCCTACAGCCACGTGGTCGACGCCGTCCGCGCCGCCATGGCCGGGACCTTGGACGGTGGCCGGCTCGCGGCCGGGCTGGCGGCGGTCGCCGCCGCGGTGGTCCTCACCCAGGTTGGCGCCGCCCGCCGGTTCGCCGGCCTCGTCCACCACGACTGACCAGCACCGACCCCGCCGTCCGTAACGATCTCGGGACGGTGGACTCAGACCATGGCGAAGATGGTGCGGCCCCCGTGGTCCGGAGAGGGTGAGCAGCGCATGATGATGGCATGACGACCAGGCCGGTCCGAGACCGCACGATCCAGGCGTTCAGCGGCCGGCTGCGCCAGCAGGTCGACCTTGGCACCCTGAGCGACGAGCTCTGCATGGTGGTCGACCAGACCATGGAACCCGGGTCGGTCTCGCTCTGGCTGCGGGCACGACCGACGCGACAATCGGTCTCATGAGCAGACCGACGATCCTGACGGTCGATGACGACCCCATGGCCTCGGCGGCGATCACCCGCGACCTGGCCAGCCGGTACAGCGCCGACTACCGCGTTGTCCGGGCCACGTCGGGGGCCGAGGCGCTGGTCGTGCTGACGAAGCTCGCCCTCCGCGACGAGCCCGTGGCCCTGATCGCCGCCGACCAGCGGATGCCCCAGATGACGGGGATCGAGATGCTCGGGCAGGCAAGGGTCCATGCCCCCGGGGCGAAGTTCCTGCTGCTCACGGCGTACGCCGACACCGACGTGGCCATCAGGGCGATCAACGACATCGGCCTCGACCACTACCTGCTCAAGCCGTGGGACCCGCCAGAGGAACGGCTGTACCCGGTCATCGACGACCTCCTCGGCGACTGGCGGCAGGCCAACCCGGACCACACCGCCGCCGTGCGGGTGGTCGGGCACCGGTGGTCGGACCGCAGCCACGACCTCAAGATGTTCCTGGCCCGCAACCACGTGCCCTACCGCTGGTACGACATCGAGCGCGACACCGAGGCCCGGCGGCTGCTCGACCTCGCCCAGGCGGCACCGGCCGACCTGCCGGTCGTGCTCGTGCCGGACGGCGACACGCTCCGCTCGCCCTCGACGCTGGACCTGGCGGGCGCGCTCGGTCTGCGCACCTCCGCCCAACAGCCCCTGTACGACGTGTGCATCGTCGGCGGCGGGCCGGCCGGCCTGGCGGCCGCGGTGTACGCGGCGTCCGAGGGCCTGAGCACCGTCATCGTGGAGCGCGAGGCCCCCGGAGGCCAGGCCGGACAGAGCGCGGCGATCGAGAACTACCTGGGGTTCCCGAAGGGACTGAGCGGCTCCGACCTCACCCAGCGCGCCTACGCGCAGGCCTCCCGGTTCGGCGCCGAGATGGTCCTCGCCCGCGACGTCGTCGGCTTCGAGACCCGTGGTCCCGTGCGAGCCGTGCGCTTCGCCGGTTCGGGGGAGATCGAGGCGCGTGCGCTCGTCGTGGCGACCGGCGTGTCCTACCGGCGACTGGCGGCGGCGGGGCTCGACGAGCTCAGCGGCCGTGGCGTCTACTACGGCGTCAACGCCAGCGAGGCGAGCCAGTGCCAGGGCGACGAGGTCTACGTCGTCGGCGCCGCCAACTCGGCCGGCCAGGCCGCGCTCAACCTGTCCCGCTACGCCAAGCGGGTGGTGCTGGTCGTCCGGGCCGCGACGCTCACCGAGACGATGTCCAGGTACCTCGTGGAGCGGATCACGGCCGCGCCCAACATCGCGGTGCGGTATCGCTGCGAGGTGGTGGGGGGCCGGGGCGACGGCCACCTCGAGGCGTTCACCCTCGCCGACCGGGACTCCGGCGTCACCGAGGAGGTGGCCTCGAGCTGGCTGTTCGTCTTCATCGGGGCCTCGCCCCGAACCGCCTGGCTCGGTCCCGACGTCGTCCGTGACGACAAGGGGTTCGTCGTGACCGGGCACGACCTCCTCGCCCCCACCTGGGAACTCCAGTGGCCGCTCACGCGTGCGCCCTTCGCGCTCGAGACGAGTGTTCCCGGCGTCTTCGCCGCCGGCGATGTCCGGCTGGACTCGATGAAGCGGGTCGCGTCGGCCGTCGGTGAGGGCGCGATGTCCATCTACCTCGTGCACCGCTACCTGGCCACGATCTGATGCGCGCCGACGAGCTCCGCCCGCTCAGCCTCTTTGACGGCCTCAGCGACGACCAGCTCGCCGAGCTGGTCGAGGGCGGTACCGAGGTACCGGTCGAGCCCGGGGTCGATCTGTTCCACGAGGGAGAGCGCGCGGACTTCTGGTGGCTGCTCGTCGACGGTGCTATCGACCTCATCCGCCATGTCGGCCGGGAGGACAACGTCGTCGCCAGGATGGACGTCCCGGGCCGCTGGGCGGGCGGGTTCCGCGCCTGGGACGAGCACGGCGTCTATCTCGCGACAGGCCGGGGAGTGACCGCCGGCCGTGTGCTCCGGGTGCCGGCCGAGGTGCTGCGCGAGCGCTCCAATTCCTGGTTCCCGTTCGGCGGGCACCTCATCCGGGGGCTGTACCACACCGCGCGCTCTGTGGAGTCGACGGCCCGGCAACGCGAGTCGCTCGTGACCCTGGGCAGGCTCGCCGCCGGCCTCGCGCACGAGCTCAACAATCCGGCAGCCGCCGCCACCCGGGCGGTCGACGCTCTCCAGACCGCGTGTGCGGCACTGCTCTCCTCCGAAGGCCGGCTCGCCCGCAGCGAGCTCTCGGCCGAGCAGTTCGCCGCCCTCGACGCGTTGAGGAATGAGCTCGAGCCCCAGAGGGCGGACCCGGATCCGCTGGTCCGCTCCGACCGCGAGCAGGCGCTCTCGTCCTGGCTGGCCGACCACGGCATCGAGCGCGAATGGGCCATCGCCCTGCCGCTGGCCGCCGCCGGCGCCGATCCCGACTGGTGCGCGCGGGCCGCGACCGTGCTGGAGGGATCGGCCCTTGGGCCGGGTCTGGAGTGGGTGGCGAGCACCCTCTCGGTGGCCACGCTGCTGGGAGAGGTGAAGGAGTCGACGCGGCGCATCTCCGAGCTCGTCGCCGCCGTGCGGTCCTACTCGCAGCTGGACCGTGCGTCGATGCAGCAGCTGGAGGTGACCGACGGCCTCGACAGCACGCTGGCCATGCTCGGGCACAAGCTGGGCGGCGGCGTGACGGTGCTGCGCGAGTACCGCGCCGACCTCCCCCGCATCGAGGCCTCCGCCGGCGAGCTCAACCAGGTGTGGACCAACCTGATCGACAATGCCCTCGACGCCATGGACGGCACGGGCACCCTGCGGGTGGCGACGTTCGTCGAGGGGGACAGCCTGGTCGTCGAGATCGGCGACACCGGCCCGGGGATGCCGCCCCAGGTGGTGGATCGCGCCTTCGAGCCCTTCTTCACCACCAAGGACGTGGGCAGAGGAACCGGCCTCGGCCTCGACATCGCACGGCGCATCGTCGTGGAGCGCCACGGCGGCACGATCACCATCGACTCCCGGCCGGGCGAGACCGTCGTCAGGGTCCGCCTCCCTCTCCGGCGGACCTCCCACAGCGCCTGAGCACCCGCCACCAGGCGCACGGTCGGCGCTGGAGAAGGTGGACTGGCCGGTCGCCCTAGTTGCAGGATGGACGCATGGAGCCCACCCCGCCTCCGGTCCTCCCGGGCGACGCCGGACCGGCGCAACCGGACCAGCCGGAGGTGCGCCGGTCGCGACGCCGGCGCCGCCCTACCGGCGCGCCGCCCCCGCTGCCGCGCAGTATCCAGACCACCGGCGTCTGGTGGCTGGCCGCCGCCGTGGTCCTGGTCGTGCTGGCCAGGATCGCCTTCGGGCCGGCCCGGCGCAGTGTGGGCGTGACCGTGACGGTGTGGGACGACGCGGTGGTGCAGTGGCTGGCCGGGCTGCGCCTTCCCGGCCTGACCGGCCTCATGGAGGCGATCGTCGCCTCCACCGGGTCGGTCGGCATGATCGGGGCGTTGCGCTGGGCGACCGTGATCGCGTTGCTGGCGTTGCGGCGCTTCCGCCACCTGGTCGTGTTCGTCGGCTCGTTCCTGGCGGTCCTGCTGGCGGTCCGGCTTGCCACCGTGGACCGGCCACGGCCGTTCGGGGTGGAGCTGCGCGGCAGCTGGGGCGGCTGGGCGATGCCGTCCCGGCCGGTCGCCATCCTGACCGCGACCCTGATCGGGATCCTCTACACCCT
>JASLIH010000519.1 GCA_030152105.1 Actinomycetes bacterium | reverse complement strand
GGCCGGCCGGGTGGTGGCGTTCGTGCAGGCGTTCGGGCACCACGACGACATCGGCGGGGCCGTGCCCGGGTCGATGCCGTCCCACGCCACCAGCGTGTTCGAGGAGGGGCTGATGGTCCCCCCGATCCGGCTGTGGGACGCTGGCGTCCCCAACCGGGCCGCCCTGACCATCATGACTCGCAACTCGCGCATGCCCGACTCGCTGGCCGCCGACCTGGACGCCGAGTGCTCGGCCTGCCTGATGGGCGCCCGCCGCCTGGCCGAGCTGTTCGAGCGCTACGGCGTGGCCACCGTGGAGGCCTGCTTCGACGCCATCGTCGACAACACCACCGAGGCGTTCCGCCGCGAGCTCCTGGCCCGTATCCCCGACGGCACCTGGGCCTGGGAGGACTACGCCGAGCACGACGGCGTCGACCCGCCCCGCCTCCACGCCCAGCGCATCACCCTGACCAAGACCTCCACCGACGGCGGCCGCCTGGTGCTCGACTTCACCGGCACCTCGCCCCAGGCCAGGGGCCCGATCAACCACTGCGGCGACTACGCCGACGGCAACTTCCTCAAGAAGTGGCTGGCCCCGATCCTGCGCAACCTGGCCGAGACGCCGGAGCGGGCGGCCGAGCTGGACGTCAACGAGGGCGTGGTGCCGCTGCTGGAGCTGCGCTTCCCGCCCAAGGGGACGCTCCTCACCCCCGTGTTCCCGGCCCCCACCAACGCCCGCACCTTCGTCATCCTGCGCCTGCTCGGGGTCCTGGCCGGGGTGCTGGCCAAGGCGACCGGAGGCGCCATGCCGGCCGACCAGGAGACGATCCGCTACACCGGCGTCTACGGCGACGACGCCGACGGCCGGCCCTACCTGATGCGCGAGGTGCTGGGCGGCGGGTCGGGCGGCCGCCCGTACGCCGACGGCGAGGACACCGTCCACGTGGTCCCCGACTCGCGCAACATCCCGGTCGAGTTCGCCGAGTCGCGCTGGCCGTTCCTGGTCGAGCGCCTGGGGCTGGCTGTCGACTCGGGCGGCCCGGGCCGCCACCGCGGCGGGCTGGGCTACGAGAAGCACATCCGCATGCTCCGCGACGCCCAGTTCATGTCGATCGCCGACCGCTCGCGGCTGGCCTGCTGGGGGGTGGCCGGCGGCCGCGCCGGCCGGCCGTTCGAGGTGGTCATCGACCCCGGCGGCCCGGCCGAGCGGGCCGTCGACGCCCTGGCCGACGCCGAGCCGGTCCGGGCCGGCGAGGTCATCCGCGTCCGCACCACCGGCGGCGGCGGCTGGGGCGACCCCCTGGACCGCCCCTACGACGAGGTCGTGCGCGACGTGGCCTGGAACAAGATCAGCCTGGCCGGCGCCCGCGACGACTACGGCGTGGTCGTCGGCGGTTCCTCCGACGAGCCCGAGCTGGACGAGACGGCCTCGGACGCCCTCCGGGCGGCCCGGCGGGCGGCCAGAACCGGCCAGGAACCGTTCTTCGACCGCGGCCCCGGGTATGGGATGCTCGCCGGGCAGCCAACCGCTGATATCGATCAAGTTTGACAGGGTAGGGTGACCGCCATGGAGCGCAACGTCTACCTGACCGCGATCGAGCCGGGCAGTGGCAAGTCCGCGGTCGCGCTCGGGGTCATGGAGGCGCTGGCCTCACTGGGCCGCGTCGGCTACTTCCGGCCGATCGTGGCCGGCGGTGCCGAGCCCGACAACGACATCGAGCTGATCCGGCGCTGGTACCGCCTCCCGCAGACCTACCAGGAGTCGTTCGGAGCGGTGGTCGACGACCTGTCCGCGATGAGCGACCGCGGCCGCTACGACGAGCTGCTCAAGCGGATCCTCGACGCCTACAAGCGCCTGGATCACGCCACGGATCTAATCTTGGTCGAGGGAAGCGACTTCAGCGAGGCGTCACATGCGCTGGAGTTCGACTTCAACGCCGACATGGCCAACCACCTCGGCTGCCCGGTGCTGCTGGTGGTGCGGGGCAGCGACCGGTCGGTGGAGCGGGTGCTGGAGGTCATGGAGCTGGCCCACGGGTCGATCACCGGGCGCGGCTGCACCATCCTGGCCACCATCTGCAACCGGGTCAGCCCCGAGCTGGTCGACGAGCTGCGCCAGCGGGCCCACGAGGTGGTGGGCGACGAGCCGGCCTACGTCATGCCCGAGGTCCCGGAGCTGGCCGCCCCCACCGTGGCCGAGGTCGCCCACGCCCTGGCCGCCGAGTTCCTGCGGCCGGTCCGCGGGGCCGAGGAGCCGAGCACCCGCCGTGAGGTCGGCCACGTGATCGTCGGCGCCATGAGCCTGCCCCACTTCCTGGAGCACATCAGCGACAACGACATGATCATCACCCCCGGTGACCGGGCCGACCTGATCGTGGGCAGCCTGGCCTCCCGGTTCTCCGGCACCTACCCGAACATCGCCGGGCTGGTCCTGACCGGGGGGCTGGTCCCCGAACCGTCGGTGCTGCGGCTGATCGACGGGCTCGGCGGCGCGGAGGTGCCGGTGCTGGCCACCGGGGCCGACACCTACCAGACGGCGGCAACCGTCTCCGGGGTCCGGGGGGTGCTCACCCCCGAGAGCGAGCGCAAGATCGCCGCCGCCCTCGGGGTGTTCAGCGCCCACGTCGACCGCCAGGGGCTGCTGAGCCGCCTGGAGGTCACCCGGACCGAGCGGGTCACCCCGCTGATGTTCGAGCAGCGGCTGGTCGAGCGGGCCAAGGCCGACCGCCGCCATATCGTCCTCCCCGAGGGCGGCGACGACCGGGTGCTGCAGGCAGCCGAGCAGGTGCTGCTGCGCGGCATCGCCGACCTCACCGTGCTCGGCGACCCCGACGCCGTCAAGCAGCGGGGCGCCGCCCTCGGCCTGGAGCTGGACGGCCTCCAGGTGGTCGACCCGCTGCGGTCGGAGTGGCGCCAGGACTTCGCCGACACCTACTACGAGCTGCGCCGGCACAAGGGCGTGGCCCGGCCGGTGGCCGAGGACCTGATCGCCGACGTCTCCTACTTCGGGACCATGATGGTCTACAAGGACCTGGCCCACGGGATGGTGTCGGGGGCGGCCCACACCACCGCCCACACCATCCGGCCTGCGTTCGAGTTCATCCGCACCGTGCCCGGCACCTCGATCGTGTCCAGCGTGTTCCTGATGCTGCTGACCGACCGGGTGCTGATCTACGGCGACTGCGCGGTGGTCCCCAACCCCAATGCCGAGCAGCTGGCCGACATCGCGGTCGCCTCGGCGGGCACGGCCGCCCAGTTCGGCATCGAGCCGCGGGTCGCCCTGCTCTCCTACTCGACCGGCGAGTCGGGCGCGGGCAGCGACGTCGAGAAGGTCCGCGAGGCCACCGCGATCGCCAGGGAGCGCCGGCCCGACCTCCTGATCGAGGGGCCGATCCAGTACGACGCGGCCATCGACCCCGCGGTCGCCCGCGCCAAGCTGCCCGACAGCCAGGTCGCCGGCCGGGCCACCGTGTTCGTGTTCCCCGACCTCAACACCGGCAACAACACCTACAAGGCGGTGCAGCGCTCGGCCAACGCGGTCGCCGTCGGGCCGATCCTCCAGGGCCTGCGCAAGCCGGTCAACGACCTGTCCCGAGGCGCTCTGGTCGCCGACATCGTCAACACCGTGGCCATCACCGCCATCCAGGCCCAGGGGACCGAGGACGCCTCCGGAGGGGTTC
>JASLIH010000487.1 GCA_030152105.1 Actinomycetes bacterium | reverse complement strand
CGGCAGCCGACCTCGGTGCCGTGGGCGCGGAGGCGGACCTTGGCCCTGCCAGGGCGCAGGGGGCGGCCGTCGGTGGCGGTGGCCTGTTCCAGCTCGATGGTGGTGATGGCCAGCTCGGCCCGCTCCCCCACCACGACCCGGCCGGCCGCCGGCTCGACCCGGAGCACATAGCGGGGGGTGGGGGCGGCGATCCCGAGCCCGCGCCGCTGGCCGACCGTGTAGCGGTAGGCACCCCGGTGGTGGCCGAGGACCCGGCCGGCGGTGTCGACCACCTGCCCGGGCCGGGGCCCGAAGCGGCGCTCCAGCCACCCGGCGGTGTCGCCGTCGGGGACGAAGCAGACGTCGTAGGACTCCGGCTTGGCCGCGGTCCGCAGGCCGAGGCGGGCCGCCGTCGCCCGCACCTCCGGCTTGCTCAGCCCGCCCAGCGGCAGGCGCAGGTGCTCCAGCTCGGCCGGGCCGAGCATGTACAGCACGTACGACTGGTCCTTGGCGGCATCGGCCCCCCGGTACAGCCGGCCGCCCTCGACCCGGGCGTAGTGGCCGGTTACCAGGGCGTCGAAGCCGAGGGCGCGGGCCCGGGCCAGGAGCCCGACCACCTTGACCTGCTCGTTGCAGCGGGCGCACGGGTTCGGGGTGCGGCCGCCCGCGTACTCGGCGGCGAAGTCGTCGACCACCGCCCGCTGGAACTCCTCGGCCATGTCCCAGACGTAGAACGGGACCCCGAGCGTGCCCGCGACCCGCCGGGCGTCGTCGGCGTCAGCCAGGGTGCAGCATCCCTTCCCCTGCACCTGCAGATGACCGGGCGTGTCGGCCAGCTTCAGGTGCACCCCGGTCACGTCCCAGCCAGCCTCCACGGCCAGCGCCGCCGCCACCGACGAGTCCACTCCCCCACTCATCGCCACCAGCACCTGCGGGGCAGTCACCCGCCCACCCCCGGTCGCGCCGCCGCGACCCGGTGGGGATCGGGCGACCCCGGCCCCGGCCGACCGGGCGCGGTCCTCCGGCCGTCCTCCGACCCCTCGCCCCGCCCTACCGCTGCGCTCCCGCGGCGGTCCAGCGACCCGTCCGCCGGTGCGAGGACCTCCAGCGCCTGGCCGACGGCGGCCACAGCGGCGTCGACGTCGGCCCGGGTCGAGGCGTGCCCGAGGCTGAAGCGGACCGTCTCCCGGGCCGCGACCGGGTCCCGGCCCATCGCGACCAGCACATGGGAGGGCGTGACCGCCCCACTGGCACAGGCCGACCCGGCCGAGCAGGCGACCCCATGCCGGTCCAGCAGCAAGAGAAGATCTTCCGCCCGCCGCCCCGGGAACCGCACCGACAACAACCCCGGCAAGCCGGCCGCCGGCGTGAGTGGGAGACGTCGGCCGTCCGCGTCCAGGTCATTGGCGACCCGGCCGACGAGGCCCGGGTCGCCGCTGCCGTCCGGGTTGAAGGCCCCGCCGGGCTCGGGGCCCGGGTCGCCGTTGATCTCCAGGTCGGGGGCGAGGGCGCGCAGGCCGGCCAGGAGGTGGGAGCGGAGGGTGGACAGGGTGGTGGTCGTGGTGCCGGTGTGGCGGTCGGCGAGGGCGGCCGCGGCGGCGGCGCCGAAGCCGGCCAGGGCGGCGGCCGGGAGGGTGCCGGAGCGCAGGCCGCGCTCCTGGCCGCCGCCATGGACGAGGGGGCGCAGGCTGGTTCCGGGGCGAACGACCAGGGCGCCGACGCCGGTGGGGCCGCCCAGCTTGTGGGAGGCGAGGGCGAGCAGGTCGATGCCGTCGGCGGTCATGTCGACACCGGGGAGGCCGGCCGCCTGCACTGCGTCGCAGAGCAGGACCGCGCCGGCGGTGTGGGCCAGCTCGGCCACGGCGGCGACCGGCTGGCCGGTGCCGACCTCGTTGTTGGCCGCCATCACCGCGACCAGGGCGGTGTGTCCCGGGTCGAGGAGCGCGGCCAGGCGGTCGGGGTCGACCCGGCCGAGGCGGTCCACCGGGGCCAGGTCGGTCCGCGCCCCGGCGTCGGCCTCGGCCCAGGCGGCGGCGTCGAGCACGGCGTGGTGCTCGACGGCCGAGCAGACCAGGTGCCTGGCCTCCGGCGGCCGGGCCAGGACGGTGCCCTTGACGGCCAGGTTGTCGGCCTCGGTCCCGCCGGAGGTGAACACGACATCGCCCGGTGCGGCGCCGATCAGGGCCGCGACCTGCTCACGGGCCGTCTCCACGGCGGCCCTGGCCGCCCGGCCCTGGCCATGCTGGCTGGACGGGTTGGCGGCGGGGCGCTCCAGCAGCGGCAGCATCGCCGCCAGGGCCTCCGGCCGCAGCGGGGCGCTGGCCGCGTAGTCGAGGTACGGCACGGGGCGCTCCTAGTTGTTCCCGCCGTTGTTCCCGCCGCCCTGGCCGGGCTTCCTGGGCTTGCCGGGCTTCTTGCGGTGCTTCTGGCCGTCGTCACCCTGCTTGTGCTCCTCGGGCGGCGGCGGCAGGATCGTGTAGCTGAGCTCCTCCGGCGGCTTCGGCCAGTCCAGGACCTGCTGGTTGGCCATGGCCACGGCCATGAAGTCGTGCCACACAAGGGCCGGGTACGAGCCGCCCGACACCCGGCGCCCCCCCACGTTGTACATCGACTCCTGGTTCCTGGGGTTGCCCATCCAGACCGCCACCGCCAGCTGCGGGGTGTAGCCGACGAACCAGGCGTCGCGGTAGGCCTGGTTGGTGCCGGTCTTGCCGGCCGCGGGTCGGCCGATGTTGGCCGCGGTGCCGGTGCCGCCGGTGATCACGCCCTTGAGGATGTCGGTGACCTGCCAGGCCAGCGCGGCCGAGATCCGGCGCTCGGGCTTGGACGCCTGCCCGATCACCAGCTTGCCGCTGCGGTGGTCGACCTTCTCGAAGAAGGTCGGCTTGTGGTACTCGCCCAGGTTGGCCAGGGTGGCGTACGCGCTGGCCATGTCGATCGGTCGGACCTCGGCCGAGCCGAGGGCCATCGACGGCACCCGCTTCTCGGGCGGGATCGGGGAGATGCCCAGCCGCTCGGCCATCTCGGCCACCCGGTTCGGGCAGAGCTTCTCCATCAGGCGGGCGTAGACGCCGTTGACCGACCGCCGGGTGGCGTCCCTGACCGACACCGGCCCCGACCCGCCGCCCTCGTAGTTGTCGACCGACCAGCGCGAGCCGCACACCAGCTGGTCACCGAAGCCGCTCGACTCCCAGACCGAGTCGGGCGAGATACCGGCGTCCAACGCCGCGGCCAGCACGAAGGTCTTGAACGACGACCCGGGCTGGCGGCCGACACCCTGGAGGGCGGCGTTGTAGGCCCCGGTCTTGAAGTTGCGGCCGCCGACCACCGCCCGGACACCGCCGTCGCGCGGGTCGATGGCCACCAGGGCGATGTCCGGGCCGGTCGGGGGCCGCCAGCGGTCGACCGCCTGCTCGGCCGCGAGCTGCATGTCCTTGTCGAGAGTGGTGTGGATGCGCAGGCCCCCCTCGAACAGCCGCCGCGTCCGTGCCTCCCGGGTCTTGCCGAGGCGCTCGTCATCCTGCAGCTGGCGCTTGAGGCCGTCGATGAACCAGGGGTAGCGGCCGCCGACGCTCCGCGGCTCCTGGATCTTGAGCGGCTGCTTGCGGGCCTTGGCGGCCTGCGCGGGCGAGATCATGCCGAGCTGGGTCATCCGCTCCAGCACC
Source organism: Actinomycetes bacterium (assembly GCA_030152105.1). The sequence goes on along the minus strand of JASLIH010000487.1, from coordinate 2,192 downwards.
GAGTCGCGCAGCAGCTCGGCCCGGTCGGGGTGCTGGCGGGGCTCGGAGCTGACCGGCTCTCTGATGACCCCGGCGAGCATGGCCGCCTGGGCCAGGCTGACCTCGGAGGCGTGCTTGCGGAAGTAGCCCTTGCTGGCCGCCTCGACCCCGTAGTAGCCGGCGCCGAAGTAGACCCTGTTGAGGTACCGGTGGAGGATCTCGTCCTTGGACAGCTTCCCCTCGAGCTGGGCGGCGAGGGCCGCCTCCTTGATCTTGCGGACGATCGAGATGTCCTTGAGGTCGGGGTAGCTGTTGCGGACCAGCTGCTGGGTGATGGTGCTGCCACCCTGGCTGACCTCGCCACTGAGCAGGTTGGTGACGGCGGCGCGGACGATCCCCCGGTCGTCGACCCCCTTGTGCTCGTAGAAGCGGGCGTCCTCGGCGGCGATCACGGCCTGCTGGAGGGTGGGTGAGATGTTGGACAGCGGCACGACGATCCGGTCCTGCTCGTCCTTGAGGACCTCGATGACGCGGCCCTGGCGGTCGTAGACCTGGGTCCGCTCGGGCTGGCGGAGCTGGCGCAGCTCCTCCAGCTCGGGGAGGCCGGCCCCGGCCCCCTTGACGGAGTCGGCGACCAGCATCCCCGCCGGGACCGCGGTCGCGGTGGCGACCAGCAGGGTGAGGGCGAGGGCCACCACCACCGGGCGGGCGAAGGGCAGCCAGCCCCTCCGCCGCCGGTTGGGCGGAGCGGCCATGGCGGTCACCACCGGGGCCAGCCGCACCCCGGCGGCCCGGAACGGGCGGGCGACCCGGCCCAGCCCGCTGGCCAGGCCGGCGACCACCGGGTCGCGGGAGGCGGAGCGGCCGTTCCGACCGGCCCGCCGGCCGGCGACCGGCTGCGGCTCCTCGACCCGGTCGACCAGGCTGGACGGCAGCCACCACGCCTCGATCGGGTCGCCCCTGTCCGGCACCAGCCGCCCGTCCCGCCCGGACCCGTCCGGGCCGCCGTTGCGAGCCCCACCCGACGGCTCCGGGCGGTCATAGCCAGCGCCGGCCGGACCGCTGGGCTGGGCGCCGCGAGCGCCGGCCGGACCGTTCGGGTGGGCGTCATCGGCGATGCCGAGGTCATGGGTGCCCGGCATCGTGGCCGCCGGGTCGCCGTTGGCCATGGTCGTGTCGAGGACCAGATCCCCGTTGGCGGGGGTGTCGACCCGGGCGGTGGACCCATTGGTGGGGCGGGCAGGGCGGCCGCGGTCGGCCAGGGCGTCGATCCGTGAGGCCAGGCCGCCGGCTGCGCCGGCGAGGCCGGCGCCGGCGCCTCGGACGCCGCGACCCGCGCCGCGTACGCCCCGGCCGGCCGCGACCGACCCGGCCTTGAGACTCTCGCGGGTCGCGGTCGAGCCGGCCCGGAGGCCCTCGCGGGTCGCGGTCGAGCCGGCTCGGACGTGGCGTCCGGCGGCGGCGGAGCTGTGGCGCACGCGGTGGCGGCCGGCCACGACAAGAGAGACCAGCCAGGCGACCAGCATGCTCGACCCGCTGCGGATGCCGTGCCCGACCCAGAAGACCACGTCGGCAACGGCCTCGGAGACCAGCCGCACGGCCAGCCGGGCGCTGTCGGCGGCCTGGCGCCAGTTGGCCGAGGCGGCCACCCTGGCCGAGGCCGCGGCCCGCTGGGCCTCGACGGCCTGCTTACGAGCCGCCACGACCACCGGGTCCTGGAAGTCGCTCAGACCGGTGGCCCAGGCGCCCAGCCGCCCGTCGGCCACCCGCAGCCGCATCCTGGCCGCCAGGCGGGGCAGGAACTGGACCACGATCAGCAGCAGCCATTCCAGCTCGGCGGCCAGGTCGCGGTGCCGCCCGGCCGAACGGCTAGCTCTCGAGGCGACCCGGGCCCGGGGCCTCGGCACCTTGGAGGCCGCCACCGCCCCGGTCCCCGACGGCCGGGTCGCCACCCCGTCCTCAGGGGCCGGAGCCGGCCCGGGACCCGGTGGCGCCTGGTCCGGTCCTGGAGGGGACCCAAGGCGCAGCTCCCCACCCGCCGAGCCCCGGAGGGGGCCGGGCCGCGGTGGCGGGTCGGTGGAGGCGAGGCGGAGCTGGGCCGCACGGTGAGCGGCCATCGGGGTGGCCAGGAGCGGCGGGGCTGGCTGGCCGGCCAGGTGGGCGGCGACCACCCGGCCCAGCGCCGGGCCCGGGTCGCGCTGGGCCGGGTGGTC
>JASLIH010000465.1 GCA_030152105.1 Actinomycetes bacterium | reverse complement strand
GCTGGACTCCTGGGCGGCCAAGCCGCCGTCGGTCGACTGCGCGGTGGCCGCCGCGGCGGTTGTGGCCCGTGAGACCGGTGAACGCGGGCTACGTCTGCTGGAGGTCAACGCCGGCGACACTCTGTTTGTTGACGGCGGTGCCGGTGGCCGCGCCGCCCCATTCCTCACCTCCGGGCTGGTCTTCCTTGGCATCATCCGCTGGGCTCACGGGACGGCATGAGCCTTGGCGTTTCAGGGGACGAGGACCAGCTTTCCCCGGAGGTGGCCGGCCTGGCTGATGCGGTAGGCCTCAGCGGCGCGGTCGAACGGGAAGGTCTGCACCTTGATCACCAGCTTGTTCTGGGCCAGCAGGTCGGCGACCTGCGCCAGAGCCCGCATGGGCCGGCTGTCGGCACCGCCACCGGTGACCCGGGCCCCGGCCCGACCGGCGGCGAAGTTGGCGACGCTCAGCACCTGGGACGGCTCGGATACCAAGCTGATCAGGTCCTCGACCGGGGTCTTGCCCGCGACATCAAAGACCGCGTCGACCGGCCCGCCGGCAGCGGCCCGGACCCGCTCGGCCAGGCCCTGGCCATACAGCACCGGGGTCGCGCCGATCTCCCGCAGATAGTCGTGGTTGGCCTCGCTGGCCGAGGCGATCACCCTCGCCCCTCGGGCGAGCGCCATCTGCACGGTCACCGCGCCCACACCACCCGCACCGCCGTCAACAAACAGCGTGTCGCCAGCCTTGACCTCCAGCAGCCGAAGCCCGCGTTCGGCGGTCTCGCCGGCCACACCCGCCGCCGCGGCCACCGCCCAGTCGATCGACGGCGGCTTGGCCGCCCAGGAGTCCAGCAAGGCGTACTCGGCCTGGGTGTTGCGGCCGCGGCCGAACACGTCGTCGCCCACTGAGACGCCGGTGACCCCCTCGCCGACCTCATCGACCACACCGGCGGCGTCATAGCCGAGGTACCCGGTGCCGGCCATGGGCTCGCCGCCGGACATGAGGCCGGAGAAGGCCTTCCAGTCGATCGGGTTCACGCTGGCCGCACGCACCGCGACCCGGATCTGCCCGGGGCCCGGGTGTGGGTCAGGAGCCTCACCCCACTCCACCACCTCCGGATCCCCGTATGCCGTGTACTGCAACGCTCGCATCCGCCACTCCTCCCGCACCGGCGCATCAGCCGCCGCCTCCAGGTGTCAGCAGCCCAGCCAGCGAGCCCAGGTGCGCCTCGACCGACCCAGGGCAGTTCGTTCCCCCGGATGATGCCATGCACCTGGGAAGCTCGAGTCGAGCTGCGAGGGCTGTGCCGTGTCCGTGCAGCCGTGGTCGTGGACGCCGACGCCAGGAGCGTTTGCGGTCCGCGGGGGTGGCGGCTAGGCGAACAGCTCGTCGGCCGCGTACTGGTCAGTCCAGTACTGCCACACCTCGGTGACCCTCCCGTCGCGGACGTGGAACACCAGGCTGTTGTTGTCCTGGAGCGTCCGGCCGTTCCGCTCGGCGTGGACCGTGTTGAGGCCGACCGCGTGCTCGTCGTTGGCCACAACGTCGTGGACCTCGACCTGGAAGTTGCCGCCGGTCAGCTCCATGGTCTTGCCGAAGTAGCCGAGCACCGTGTCAACACCCTGGTGGTCGCCGGCCAGCTGACTGCGGCCGGGAGCGTGCCAGACGATGTCAGGGTCGAACAGCTCCCGCAGGGTCTGCATGTCGCCCCGACTGAAGGCGTCATAGCCACGCCGAACCAGGTCCTCGTTGGGATGCCCCATGGTCGCCCCTCCCGCTCGTCGTTGAGACGCGGCGGACCATAGCAAGCAGGGCGCCTTCCAACAAGAGCTGAGCGGTTGAGCGTTGCTCGGCGCCGCGGAGCTCAGCCTCCGAAGGCTCCCAGCTGGCCGAGCATGGCGAGCTGGTCGAAGACGCCCCAGTGCTCGGCGATCCGGCCGTTGGCGATGCGGAAGATGCCGACGGAGGTCACCGCGAACCGCTGGCCGGTGGCTGGGCGGCCCATGAACTCGCCGTCGTGGGTGCCGCGCACGGTCACGCGCGCCGCCACCCTGTCACCGGCGCTGAACAGGTCCTCGACAGTGAAGCCGAAGTCGGGGAACCCGGCCCGCAGCGTCGTGTACTTCTGTTGCAGGCCGTCGCGGGTCGGCGGGATCCCGCGGAGCTCCTCGTGGTCGACGAAGCCGTCGGTGAGCAGGTCGTCAAGCCGGTCGAAGCTCCCGGGGTTGAGGGCTTCCTCGTAGTACCGGCGGACCAGGGCCTCGCCGCTGTCGTCAGCCACGTTCTTCTCCTCCCAGGCCTGCCGTTGCGGGACCTGGAGCTCTACGGCGCTGCAAGGGGAACTCGTGGCTGGCGCCGGGGACCAGCTCGACCATCCGGTCGCAGACCAGGACCTTGATGGGTGGGGCGCCGCCGGGGCGGGAGCTGACCCCCATCCGGTCCTCGGCCAGGATGACGTCGATGCGGTGGCCCCGGTAGTGGACGCTGAAGCGGAGCTGCTTGACCTGCGGCGGGAGGGCCGGCTCGAACCGGAGCACCGCTCCGCGGGCGCGCATGCCGGTCAGGCAGCGCAGGACGATGTCGACCGTGCCGGCCATCGCTCCCAGGTGGATGCCTTCGGCGGTGGTTCCGCCCTGGACGTCGGCGACGTCGCTCTCCAGGGCCCGCAGCAGGAACTGCCAGGCCTGCTCGGGCTGGTAGCGGGCCAGGACCCAGGCGCTCACCACCCCGCTCAGGGTGGACCCGTGGGAGGTCCGCTCCAGGTGGTAGCTGACGGTGCGGGCGAGCTGGTCCTCGCTCACCTCGTAGCCGAGGCCGGCCAGCAGCTCGCGCAGCTCCTGGCGTGACAGCAGGAACAGCAGCATCAGCACATCGGCCTGCTTGGCCAGCTTGTAGCGGTCGGTGCCGTCGCCCTCGGCCTCCAGCACCCGGTCCAGCCGCTGGATGTTGCCGTAGCGCTCCCGGTAGCCCTCCCAGTCGAAGTCCAGCAGCTGCTCGTAGCCCTCGAACTGGGTCAGCACGCCGTCGGCGTGGAAGACGACCTTCATCTTGCGGGTGATGTCGCGCCAGCGGTCCAGCTCCTCGTCGCGGAGCGTGAGCTCCTCGACCAGCTGCTGCCGGTAGTGCGGCGGCAGCTCGGCCAGCGCCTCAAGGGCCCGCTGCAGCACCCAGACGGCCATGACGTTGGTGTAGGTGTTGTTGCGCAGGCCCTGCTCGTCGGAGCCCGGGTAGCCCTCGTGGTACTCGTCGGGGCCCATGACGCCGTGGATCTCGTAGCGGTCCTGTTCCTGGTCCCAGGTTGCGATGCTGGACCAGAAGCGGGCGATCTCCAGCAGCAGCTCGGCCCCCACGAAGCGTAGGAACCCGATGCTGCCGGTCACCATGTAGTGCTGCCAGACGTTGTAGGCGATCGCGATGTTGACGTGCCGCTGCAGGTGGGAGTGGTCGGGCAGCCAGCGTCCCGATCTGGGGTTGAGGTGGAGCTCCTGGGTCTCCTCCTGGCCGTTGGAGCCGCTCTGCCAGGGGAACATGGCCCCCTCGTACCCGGCCGCCCGCGCCGCCCCCCGGGCCACGCCGAGGCGTGCGAAACGGTAGTCCAGCAGGGCGCTGGCCAGGACCGGCCGCTGGAAGTTGAGGAACGGGAAGACGAACACCTCGTCCCAGAAGATGTGGCCCCGGTAGGCCTCCCCGTGCCAGCCGCGCGCCGGGACGCCGGCGTCGAGGTGGACGGTGTGGGGCGACACGGTCTGCAGCAGGTGGAAGATGTGCAGGTGCAGGACGGTCTCGGTCCACTCGTTGGCGCTGTCCAGCTCGATGTCGAACCGGTTCCAGAGGCTGTTCCAGGCGCCCTCGTGGCGGGCCAGCAGCCCGGCGAAGCCGGCGCCACTTGACAGTGTCAGCCGGGCGTCGTCGCGGCTCTCGGAGATCGCCCGGTCCCGGGAGGTGAACAGGGTGACGACCTTCTCGACGGTCGCCGGGCGGCCCTGTTCCACCTCGAAGGTGAGCTCGTGGGCGACGAACCCGGGCTCGTTGACCAGCCGCCGGTCGGCCTGGGCGATCTGGCCGTCGCGCAGCAGTCTGGTGCGGGCGGCCAGGGCCACCCGGACGTGGGACTGGGTCGTCTCGACCTGCAGGTCGACTGTTTCCTGGTCGACCTCGGCCTGGCCCACCACCGTCAGATGGCGGCCGTTCAGGTCCCGGTAGCGCTTCACCCCCGCGTTGACCACCCGGCCGTCCAGCCCGGAACGGACCTCCAGGGTCCCGGACCAGTTCTCGGCCACAAAGGTGGTCTCCAGCCCGGCCAGGTGCTCGTCCTTCATGCTGACGAACCGGCGCTGAGCCACGCTGGTCTGGCGGCCGTCGGCGTCGCGCCACCGCAGCCTCCGCAGCAGCGTCCCGTGGCGCATGTCCAGCTCCAGGTGATGCTCCAGGACCTCGGCCTGCCCGGCGTCGAACCACGGGCCGCCGGCCACCCGGAACCGCAGAGGCAGCCAGTTGGGCACGTTGACCAGGTCCTCGTTCACCACCGTGCGGCCGGCGATCTCGGTGCTGGCCCGGTTGTAGAGGCCGGCCACGTAGGTGCCCGGGTAGTTGACCTCGTCGGCCTCGGCCTCGGGCAGGGCGCCCCGGGTCACGAAGTAGCCGTTGCCGACGGCGCACAGCGCCTCCCGCAGCCCCTGGAGGGCGGGGTCGAAGTCGTCGTAGGCCAGCGTCCAGACGCTCGGCGGCCGCTCAGTGCGCCGCCGCCGAAGCTCAGTGACGGCCTGCCGCTCCTGGAGCCGCCCCTTGGCCAGCGACGGCAGGTAGACGTCGTCCAGGGTGGTCACGACCAGGTCGGCGCCTCCCTCCAGCAGCAGGTCCCGGTCGTCCAGGCGGGCCACCCCGAGCGCCGCCATCGCACCCGCCTTGGCCGCCCGGATCCCGCTGGACGCGTCCTCGACCACGAAGCAGGCGCCGGGGGGCACGCCGAGCTCGGCGGCGGCGGTGAGGAAGATGGCCGGGTCGGGCTTGCCCTTGGGGAAGTCGCGGCCGGAGATGTCGGCGTCGAACAGCTCCTGCAGGGTCATCCCGGGGCGGATGAAGTCGTAGTCCAGCCGCTGCTCGGCGGCGAAGGTGTCCAGCCGGATCCGCTCCAGGAACAGCTTGGCGTTCTTGGACGACGACGCCCCCGCGACCCGGATCCCCAGGTGCTTGACGGTCAGGATGAACCGCAGGGCGTCGGGGAAGGCCACGAACCGGCCCTCCTCGATCAGCTTGACCACGCCCTCCTGCTTGGCCTCCGCGTACCGCTCGGCCCGGGGGCCGATGTCGGGCACGCCGAAGTGCTCAAGGGCGGCGCGGGCGCCGGCCATCCTGGGCTTGCCCGCCATGAGCTGCTGATATACCGCCGGGGTGAAGCGCTCGGCAGTCCAGCTCGTCTGGTCGCGCAGGTCGCGCCACTCGCCCTCCATCAACTCCCGGAGCGACTCACGCCATGCCAGCTCGTGTGGCGAGTCCACCAGCACGCCGTCCACGTCGAAGATCGCACCCTGGAACGCCATGGCCCTCACCACTCCCCTCAACGGCCCCAACCCGGTGGCCGCGGTTGGGTCGAGGCTAGCGGTGCGCGAGGTCGGGACGCTCGGTGACCGGGCTGGCCGACGTCGCCGAGCGCTTGGTGTTGACTCGTCCGGGGGCTGGGGCCATCCTGCCTTTAGGAACCGAAATGCAACGTTCGGGCAGGGAGGTCCGTTATGTTGCGTCGCCTGCTGGTCTTGTCCCTGCTCATCCTGGTGGCCGTGGCGGTGATCCCAGCCGGTGGCGCCGGCGCTTCGGGCGCCGGTGGTGACCAGCTGTCCCGGGTCAACCACATCGTGGTCATCTACCAGGAGAACCACAGCTTCGACAACCTGTACGGCATGTGGGAAGGCGTCAACGGAGTCCGCGATGCCCCGCGGGCCCGCACCACCCAGGTCAACCAGGCCGGCGCCCCCTATGACTGCCTGCTCCAGAACGACGTCAACCTGACCTCGCCGCCGCTGTCGGCCAGGTGCACCGACACCACCACCGCGACGTCGTTCTCCAGCCACTTCCGCAACCGGCCGTTCACCATCGACGACTACATCCCGCCGACGGCCACCACCTGCCCCGCGCCCGGGGTGTTCGCCCCCAACGGCGTCCTCAACGGCACCGGCCTGCCCGGTGGCTGCACCCGCGACCTGGTCCACCGCTTCTACCAGGAGCAGTACCAGCTCAACGACGGCCGCCAGAACCGGTACGTGACCGGCAGCGACGCGGTCGGGCTGGCCATGGGGGTCTACGACACCCAGGCGCTGCCGATCTATGACTACCTGCACCAGGGCGGCCATCCGCACTATGCGATCGCCGACAATTTCTTCCAGTCGGCCTTCGGCGGCTCGTTCCTCAACCACCAGTGGCTGATCGCGGCCCGCAACCCGGTCTGGCCGAACGCGCTCAACGACGGCACGGGCGAGGACCTGCACTCGGTGGTGGACGTCAACGGGATGCCGAACAACTACCCGCTGTATGTCTCACCGGCGGGTAGCACCGTGCGAGACGCTGCCTTGACCGCCTCCTGCAGCCCGGGGCCGGGCCGTGGGCCCACCCCGCCGGGGGTGCTGTGCGGCGACTACGCGGTCAACACCATCCAGCCTCCCTACCAGCCGTATGCCCCCGGGACGCCGGTGACGCGGCGGCTCCCGCCCCAGACCGCTCCCACCATCGGCGACCGCCTGAGCGGCGCCGGGGTCGACTGGGCCTGGTACTCGGGTGGCTGGTCGAACGCCAACGGTGACGTCAACGCGCCCGGCTGGAGCAACGGCACCGGCCCGGCCTGCTCGGACCCCAACACGATCACCGGGGCGGTGTTCCCCAACTGCCCGGACAAGCTGTTCCAGTTCCACCACCAGGCGTTCAACTACTACGCCTCGCTGGCCCCGGGGACCGCCGCGCGCGCCGCCCACCTGCGCGATGAGGACGAGTTCATGAATCTTGCCGAGTCCTCGAACAAGGCCTGCAATCTCAAGCCGGTCAGCTTTATCAAGCCGGTCGGGGCCGAGAACGAGCACCCCGGCTACGCCAGCGCAACCGCTGGCAGCACCCACCTGGTCGAGCTGGTGCAGGCGATCCAGGACAGCCGCTGCGCCAAGGACACCATGGTGGTGGTCACCTACGACGAGTTCGGCGGCCAGTGGGACCACGTCACCCCGCCCGGCCAGGGCGGCAAGCGCGGCCCCCACGACGTCTTCGGGCCGTCGACCCGGATCCCGGCGCTGGTGATCTCGCCGTTCCTGCGCGGCAGCTTCGTGGTCGACCACACCCAGTACGACACCACCTCGATCGCGGCCACCATCGAGCGCCGCTTCGACCTGGCCCCGCTCAGCTCCCGCGACGCGGCTGTCCACGATCTGTCGAGGGTGTTCAACGCCAAGTAGGCCGCTTGTCGACCATCGGGGAGGTCACCTGCTCATGACCAAGTTGCAGCAACGCCTTACGCTGGCGCTGATGGCGACAGCCCTGCTCGCCCTGCTCCTCGTGCCCGGCGGCGCCGGTGCCTCATCCGGCAGCGCGTCGGTCGCGGGGCGCGACAAGCATGCCAAGCTCCCGATCGTCATCGGCCACCGTGGCGCCAGCGGCTACCGCCCCGAGCACACCCTGGCCTCCTACCAGCTGGCGATCGAGATGGGGGCCGACTACATCGAGCCCGACCTGGTCTCGACCAAGGACCACGTCCTGGTGGCCAGGCACGAGAACAACATCAAGGACACCACCAACGTCGCCGACCATCCCGAGTTCGCCGACCGCGAGGCCACCAAGGTGATCGACGGGGTGTCGGTCAGTGGCTGGTTCACCGAGGACTTCACCCTGGCCGAGCTGATGACGCTCCGGGCCAAAGAGCGCCTCCCGGCCGTCCGCCCGGCCAACACCGCCTTTGACGGCCTCTACCAGGTCCCGACCTTCCAGCAGGTCATCGACCTGGCCAAGCGGCGGCACGTCGGCATCTACCCGGAGACCAAGCACCCCACCTACTTCCGCTCGATCGGCCTGCCCCTCGAGGAGCCGCTGGTCCAGGCCTTGCGGGCCAACGGCTACCGGGGCCGGAACGCCCCCGTGTTCATCCAGTCGTTCGAGGTCGGGAACCTGCAGCAGCTCAACCGGATGACGAACGTCCCGCTCGTCCAGCTCATCGACGCGACCGGCAAGCCCTACGACTTCGTCGTCTCCGGCGACCCGCGCACCTACGCCGACCTGGTCACCCCGGCGGGCCTGGCCGAGATCGCCACCTACGCCGACGGGGTCGGGGTCAACAAGGACCTGATCGTGCCCCGCGACGCCCAGAACCGGCTGCTGTCGCCGACCACCCTGATCCGTGACGCCCACCGGGCCGAGCTGCTGGTCCACTCGTGGACGTTCCGCCGCGAGAACACGTTCCTGCCCGAGGACTTCCGCCAGGGCAACCCGGCCAGCCCGGTCTACCTCCAGGCGACCGGCGACTTCCCGGCCGAGCTGCGGCTGTACTACAAGCTCGGGCTCGACGGGGTGTTCAGCGACAACTCCGACGTCGCGGTCGCCGTCCGCCACCAGGTGTTCGCAAGGAGCTAGCCCGGCCCAAGGGGCAGCTGTTCGCGGGCGTGTCGCTGGGCGGCCGCGTCCAGGCGGGTACCGCCGCGCTGGAGGCGGCCGTCCAGGGCGGTGTAGCGGTGGCCGGCGCTGGCGGTCCGGATGGCCTTGGCCAGGGCGCGCCGCGAGCCCACCAGCACCACCAGCTGCCGGGCCCGGCTGACGGCCGTGTAGAGCAGGTTGCGCTGCAGCATCAGCCAGGCGGTCTGGGTCAGGGGCACGACCACGCACGGGTACTCGCTGCCCTGGGCGCGGTGCACGGTCAGGGCGTAGGCGTGGGTGAGCTCATCGAGGTCGTCGAACCCGTAGCGGACCTCCTGGTCCTCGTCCATCAGCACGAACAGCTCGGAGGTCTCCGGTGAGATGGTCGTGATGGTGCCGACCGACCCGTTGAACACGCCCTTCTCGTAGTCGTTACGGACCTGCATCACCTTGTCGCCGGGCCGGTAGGTGCGGCCGGCGAAGCGGCGCTCGGGCTGCCTGGGGACGGCCGGGGTGAGCACCTCCTGGAGGCGCTCGTTCAGGGCGGCCGAGCCGGCCGGGCCGCGGTGCATGGGGCAGAGCACCTGCACGTCGCGCCGCGGGTCGAGGCCGAAGCGGCGCGGCAGGCGGTTGACCACGATGTCGACGGTCAGCTCGGCCACCCGCTCGGGGTCGTCCTCAGCGAACAGGAAGAAGTCGCCAAGGCCGCTGGTCAGCGGCGGGTGGCCGGCGTTGATGCGGTGGGCGTTGGTGACAACGCCGCTGTGCTGGGCCTGGCGGAACACCTGGGTCAGGCGGACCCGGGGGAGCACCGGGGCGCCCCGGCCGCCGGCCTGGAGCAGGTCGCGCAGGACCTCGCCAGGGCCGACGCTGGGCAGCTGGTCCACGTCGCCGACCAGCAGCAGGTGGGCGCCGGGAGGGATCGCCTTGACGAGCTTGTTGGCCAGGAGCAGGTCCAGCATGGAGGCCTCGTCGACCACCACCAGGTCGGCCTCCAGCGGCCGGTCCTGGTTGAAGGCGGCGTCGCCGCCCGGGCGCAGCTCGAGCAGCCGGTGCAGGGTCTGGGCGTCCATCCCGGCCAGCTCCGACAGGCGCTTGGCGGCGCGGCCGGTGGGGGCGGCGAGGAGCACCCGGGCCTTCTTGGCCTGGGCGAGGGCGACCACGGCCCGGACGGTGAAGCTCTTGCCACAGCCCGGGCCGCCGGTGAGCACGGCCACCCGCTCGGTCAGGGCGAGCCGGACCGCCGTCTCCTGCTCGGCGGCGAGCCGGCTGCCGGTGACCCCCTCCAGCCAGGCGAAGGCGGCCGCCCAGTCGACCGTGCGGAACAGGGGCAATCGGTCGGCCTGCTCGGGCACCGAGCGCAGGCGCAGCAGCCCGGCGGCCAGCGACACCTCGGCCCGGTGGAACGGGAGCAGGTAGATGCCGGCCACGCCGTCGTCGAAGCCGGGGATCGGCACCGGGTCGCGGATCACACCCTGCTGGCGCACCAGCTCGTCCAGGCAGGACTGGGCCAGCTCGGGCCGGACGCCGAGGATCTCCGAGGCCCTCGCCACCAGCTCCGGCTCGGGCAGGTAGCAGTGGCCGAGCTCGCTGGCCTGGGACAGGGTGAACTGGAGGCCGGCCTTGACCCGCTCGCCGCTGTCGTAGGCGATCCCGACGCCCTGGGCGATCTTGTCGGCGGTCTTGAAGCCGATGCCCCACACGTCGGTGGCCAGGCGGTACGGCGCGTGGGTGACGACCTTGATGGCCTCCTCGCGGTAGGCCTTGAAGATCCGCACGGCCAGCGAGGTCGAGACCCCGACGCCCTGGAGGAAGACCATGACGTCCTTGATGGCCTTCTGCTCCTCCCAGGCCTGCTCGATCATGGCCGTCCGCATGGGGCCGAGACCGGGCACGCTGCGCAGCCGCCCGGGGTCCTCCTCGAGCACCCGCAGGGTGTCGACGCCGAACTGGTCCACGATGCGCTCGGCCATCTTGGGGCCGATGCCCCTGATCAGCCCGGAGCCCAGGTAGCGGCGGATGCCCTGGACGGTGGCCGGGAGCACGGCCCGGTAGCTGCGCACCTCGAACTGGCGCCCGTACATCGGGTGGTTGCGCCAGCGGCCCTCCAGGTGGAGGTGCTCCCCGGCCTGGGCCCCGAGCAGCGGGCCGACCACGGTGACCGGGTCGCCACCACGTTCGGTGGCGACCCGGGCGACCGTGTAGCCGGTGTCCTGGTTGCTGTAGGTGATGTGCTCCAGCACGCCGTTGAGCACCGCCATCGGAGCGGTCGGGGCCGGCGGCTGAGGGGACTGCGTGGTGAGGGTCAAGGGACTCCCCCAGTTGAGAACCCGGTCAGAACCAGGTCAGAACGGTGCCTCGTCGCGGCCGGCGGCCGCCTTGGCGGGCTGGCGGCCCCGGCGCGACCCGTTGCCGCCGTTCTTGGCCGGCGCGGGCTTGGGCGTGGCGGCTTCGGCGGGCGGCGGGCCGACGGGCGCGAACCGCATGCTCATGCCCACCTCCTCGGCGTCGACCTCGACCGACGACCGCCGCTGGCCCTCCGGGGTCTCCCAGGAGCGGCTCTTGAGCCGGCCGACGACCACGCACCGGGCCCCCTTTTGCAGGCTCCGGCTGACGTGCTCGGCCTGGTCGCGCCAGACGCTGACGCGGAAGTAGGACGGCTCGCCGTCCTTCCACCCGTCGGCGTCCCAGACGCGCTGGTCGACCGCGAGCCGGAAGTTGGCCACGGCCACCCCGTTGGGGGTGAAGCGCAGCTCCGGGTCGTCGGTCAGGTTGCCGGTGAGGGTCACCTGGTTGTCGCTCACCTTCGAGCTCCTTCCGTTGTTCTGCGTAGGACGATCCTACCCTGCCTACCGAACATACGTTCGAAATGTGACATCCACCGGAGCCCGGCGAGGACTGGCGCTGGCGCTATGTGGACGAGCCGTTCGTCTGAGCGGTCAGCGGACCTTGCCCCGGCCGGCGATCTGGAACTGCCGCTCGACCTGGCCGTCGCGGACGCCGTAGGCCACGTCGAACATGTTCACGCAGGTGCAGGCGTGGCTCGGGATCACCTGGAGCCGGTCGCCGATGCGGACGCCGTCGCCGCCGGCGGGATGGCCGACGCCGTGCTCCTCGCTGAGGAAGTCCATGTGGAGGTCCGGGCGGCCCGCCACGACCAGCCAGTCGGGGACGCTGCCCATGTTGTCGGTGGTGAAGCACTTGCTGCCGGCGTCGACCACGAACCGGTCGTCGGCCGGGCGGGCGACGACGGTGACCAGCACCCTGGCCGCGGCGGTGTCCTCGGTGGCGATCCCAAGGCGCATCATCGTGGTGTCGTTGAGGGCGTAGGTGCCCGGGCGGAGCTCGGTCACGCCGTCGACGAACGCGCCCGTCCGGGCGGTCGGGGTCGAGCCGACGCTGATCTCCCCAATGGCGATGCCGTCGCGCCGGCACAGCTCCGCCGTCTCGACCAGGTCGAGGACCTCGCGCTCGGCGACCCGCCGCCGCTCCTCAGGCGCGCCCGCCCGGTAGGAGTGGCCAGCGTGGGTCAGGAGCCCGACCACCTCGACCCCTGGGACCCTGGCGACCCGGCCGACCAGCTCGGCGGTGGGCCGGCCGGGTGGCCGGCCGAGCCGGTGCAGGCCGGTGTCGACCTCGACCAGCACCTCGACGTCCCGGCCGCGCTCCCTGCCGACGCGGCCCAGGCCCTCGGCGACCTCGACCGAGTCAAGACTCGCCCGGACCCTGGCCCGTTCCATCAGGTCGCGCAGGCGGCGGAGCTTGCCCTCGCCCACCAGGGGATAGGCGATCAGCAGGTCGTCGAGGCCGGCGTCGGCCATGACCTCGGCCTCGCCCAGCTTGGCGCAGGTGATCCCGGCGGCGCCGGCCTCGAGCTGCATGCGGGCGATCTCGGGAGACTTGTGGGTCTTGGTGTGGGGACGGAGCCGGACACCGGCCCTGGCGGCGACGGCGGCCATCTCGGCCAGGTTGGCCTCCAGCGCGTCCAGGTCGATCAGCAGCGCTGGCGTCTCCAGCTCGGGCAGGGTGGTCGCGCCGGTCGCGCTCAACTCGAGGGCGCCGGCGCCGGCCGGGTGCGGATCGCCCGGCCGGTGTCGCAGTCGAAGAAGTGGAACCGGGCCGGGTTCACCGACAGCCGCGCTGTGCTCCCGGTCCGGGCGGCCGTCCTGGTGTCCACCGCCGCCGTGAAGACGCTGGTCCCCTCGGCCGCGACCAGCGGGATGGGCGCGCCCGCCTCCGGGTCCTCGTCGACGCCCTCGACCTGCACCGGCGGCGCCTCCACGGTGAACAGCACGTGGACCTCGGAGCCGAGGTCCTCGACCACCTCCACCGGCACCTCGATGACCGGCAGGCGCTCGTCTCGCCAGACCTCGGCGTCCTCGAAGTCCGAGGGGCGGATGCCGAGGATCACCATGCGCCCGTTGTAGGCGTCCAGGTCCGTCCCGGGTGGGACCGGCAGGCGGTGGCTGCCGAACTCGAGCTTGTCGCCGGTGACGGTCGCCTGGACCAGGTTCATCGTCGGCGAGCCGATGAACCCGGCCACGAACAGGTTGACCGGGTTGTGGAACAGCACCTGGGGCGTGTCGACCTGCTGGAGCAGGCCGTCGCGGACCACCGCCACCCTCGTCCCTAGGGTCATCGCCTCGACCTGGTCGTGGGTGACGTACACGATCGTGGTGCCGAGCTGCTTGTGCAGGCGGGCCATCTCGGCGCGCATCTGCACCCGCAGCTTGGCGTCCAGGTTGCTGAGCGGCTCGTCCATCAGGAAGGCCTGCGGCTCACGCACCATCGCCCGGCCGATGGCGACCCGCTGGCGCTGCCCGCCGGACAGGTCGGCAGGCTTGCGGGCGAGGTAGTCGAGCAGGGCCAGCACCTCGGCGGCCCCGCTGACGCGCTGCTTGACGAGCGGCTTGGGGGTGCGGCGCAGCCGCATGCCGAAGCCGATGTTCTGCTCGACGGTCATGTGGGGGTACAGGGCGTAGTTCTGGAAGACCATGGCCACGTCGCGGTCCTTGGGCTTCTCGTCGGTGACCACCCGGTCGCCGATGGTGATCTCGCCGTCGGTGACCTCGTCGAGGCCGGCGATCATGCGCAGGATGGTGGTCTTGCCGCAGCCCGACGGCCCGACCAGCACCATGAACTCGCCGTCGCCGATCTCCAGGGAGACGTCCCGCACCGCCTGCACGCCGCCGGGGAACTCCTTGCCAACGTGCTCCAGCACGATCCTGCCCATCTCTGCCTCCTCAGCGGTTCGAGGCCACGACCGGTCGCAGCGCTCCCAGACGCTCATGGGTGAGGGTGGTCCGAAGGCGCTCGGCGGCTCCGGGGGCGGCGCCGAGCCGGTCGAGGCCGAGCAGCGCTGCCCCGACCACCGGCGGGGTGGTGACCTGGGTGAGCCGGGCCGCCGGGGCGATCCCGAGGATCCCGGACCGGATCCGCTCCAGGAAGGCCGGGGCCTCGCGGTGGAACAGGCCGCCGCCCAGCACCACCTCGACGTCGCGGCCGGTCAGGCCCAGCCGGCCGATCGCCGCCCCGGCCATGGCCACGACCTCGTCGACCTGGCGGGCGACCAGCTGGGCCGCCACCTCGTCGCCGGCCTCGGCCTCGGTGAACACCAGCGGGACCAGCTCCAGCACCCGCCGCTGCTCGATCCGCCCGAGGAACAGCGCCTCGACCAGGGCCAGGACCGTCGGCAGGCCGAACCAGCCGGAGACCAGCCGGGTCAGCGTCGTCGGCGGCCCGCGGCGGTCCTCGCCGCGCAGGGCGGCACCGACCGCGGCCATGCCGATGTCGCGGCCGCCGCCCCAGTCGCCGGACAGCTCCCCGATCGCCGGGAAGCGCACCTCGCGACCGTCCGGGGCCACCCCGACGCAGTTCATGCCAGCCCCCACCACCACGCCGACCCCCCACGTGCGCCCGCTGCCGGCGCGTCGCACCGCGAACACGTCGTTGTGCAACAGCACCTCGCGGGCCCAGCCACGGCCGGCGATGGCCGGGGAGAGCGCCTGGTCGTCGGCCGGGAAGTCGACGCCGGCCAGGCACCAGACCCCGACCGTGGCCAGCGGGCGCTCGGAGGGCGGGAGGCCGGCGTCCTGGCAGGCGGCCACGACCAGCGCTTCCAGGGTGTCCATGGCGGCGGGCACACCCAGGTGGTGATGGGAGGCCCCGGGCCCGCGGGCCGCCCCCAGCACCCCGCCGTCGGCGTCGACCAGGACCACGTCGGTCTTGGAGTTGCCCCCGTCGACCGCCAGGACCGCCGGGGGGGTCATGCCGGGGTCCACCCCTGGCCGTCCGTTGTAGAGTGAGGAAACTTTCCTAACCTACTCATGGTGGCTGAACAATAGCAGCCGCCGGAGATCGAGCGGAAGGGGCGGCCGTGGGCCTGAAGATCGCCGTGGTCGGGGGCGGCAGCACCTACACCCCCGAGCTGGTCCAGGGGTTCGCCACCCGCGAGGACCGCCTGCCAGTCGACGAGCTGGTGCTGTTCGACATCGACGCCGAGCGCCTCGGGGTGGTCGCCGGCCTGGCCGGGCGCATGCTGGCCCGGGCCGGCTGGGGCGGCCGCCTGGTCCAGACCGGCCGCCGCGAGCAGGCCGTCGACGGGGCCGACTTCGTGGTCGTGCAGCTACGGGTGGGCGGCCAGGCCATGCGCATGGTCGACGAGAGCCTGCCGCTGGAGTTCGGCTGCGTCGGCCAGGAGACGACCGGGCCGGGCGGGTTCGCCAAGGCCCTGCGTACCGTCCCGGTGGTGCTCGAGCTGGCCGCCGAGACGGTGCGCCGCGGCGCCCCCGGCGCCTGGTTCGTCGACTTCACCAACCCGGTCGGCATCGTCACCCAGGCGCTGCTGGACCGGGGGCACCGCGCCATCGGGCTGTGCAACTCGGCCATCGGGTTCCAGCGGCGCTTCGCCGCCCAGCTGGGCGTGGCCCCCGAGCGGGTGGAGCTCGAGCACGTCGGCCTCAACCACCTGACCTGGGAGCGTGCCGTCAGGGTGGACGGGGCCGACCGGCTGCCCGAGCTGCTGGAGCGGCACGGCCCCGAGCTGGCCCGCGACCTGGGGCTGCCGCTGGAGCTGCTCCGGGCCCTTGGGGTCGTCCCCTCGACCTACCTGCGCTACTACTACGCCACCGCCGAGGTGCTCGACGAACAGCGGCGCCGGCCCTCGCGGGCCGAGCAGGTGGCCGAGATCGAGCGGGACCTGCTCGAGCTGTACCGCGACCCCGATCTCGACACCAAGCCCGAGCTGCTGGAGCAGCGCGGCGGCGCCTTCTACAGTGAGGCCGCGGCCGCCCTCATCGCCTCCCTCCACGCCGGCACCGGCGACACCCAGGTGGTCGACGTCCGCAACGACGGGGCCCTGCCCGGGCTGCCCGACGACGCCGTGGTCGAGGTCCCGGCCCGCATCGACGCCGACGGCGCCCACCCGCTGGCCCAGGAGCCGCTCGCCCCCGAGCTCCTCGGGCTGGTCCAGCAGGCCAAGGCGTACGAGCGCCTGGCCGTCGAGGCGGCGGTGACCGGCGACCGCACCGTCGCCCTCAAGGCGCTGCTCGCCAACCCCCTGGTCCGCGAGTACCGGGTGGCCGCGCCCCTCCTGGACGCGCTCCTCCAGGCCAGCCGGCCCTACCTGCCGAGGTTCTTCCCCGGCTGAGGCGGGGGTGTGGACAACCCGGGGGGCTGTGGGCAACCCGGGGGCTGTGGACAACTGGGGGACCCGAATGCCCCCGTTGGGCTACCCTCCCGGTTGGGGCCCCGGCACGGGCGGGTCGCGGTCAGGCGCGCCCGGTCAGGCGCTCGGTCACGCCCGCTCGGTCAGGCGCGCTCGGTCAGGCGCGACCGGTCAGCTCGCTGGCGTGCCGCTGGACCTTGGCCAGGGCCTCGACCGCGTCCTCGATCCCCCGCCGGCCGGCCCGGAAGACGTTCTCGTCCAGGTACAGGGTCCGGCGCAGGCCGGCGTCCTCGGCCACCGGGAACGACATCCGGGTCGGGTCGAGCTGGTCGGCGTGCTCGACCGCGACCGGCAGGCGCGACAGGGCCGGCTGGAACAGGTCGTAGCGGCTCATCGGCTCGTAGCCCTCCCAGGCGCCGACCCCCTCGGCCTCCAGCGCCTCGCACACCCGCCGGTTGGTCGCCCCGGCGAAGGCCTCCGGCTCGATCAGCACGATGTAGCGGTAGAAGCTCCAGCGGGTGATGCGGGGGTCGGGCGGGAGCAGCCGGATCCCCTTGACCTCGGTGGCCAGCTCCTGGAAGTGCCTGGCCGCCTCGGCCCGTTCGGCCTGCTGGCCGGGCAGCCGCTCCAGGGCACCGAGGAGCAGGGCCGCCTGGAGCTCGCCCAGCCGGTAGTTGGCCCCGAAGGTGAACTCCCGCTCCTCGGGGTCCTTGGCCCGCCCGCAGTCGATCAGCGAATGGGCCCGCCGGGCCAGCCCGGCGTCGTCGGTGAGCAGACTGCCGCCCTCGCCGGCGGTGAGGAGCTTGGTGGACTGGTGGCTGAAGGAGCCGAACTCGCCGAACGACCCGGCGCCCCGGTCGCGCCAGCGCTGGCCGTGGGCGTGCGCGCAGTCCTCCACCAGGGCCAGCCCGTGGCGCCGGGCGATCTCGGTGAGGCGGTCCATGTCGGCCATCTGGTGGCCGAGGTGCACCGGCATGATGGCGCGGGTCCGGGAGGTGACCGCCGCCTCGACCTGGTCGGGGTCGACGGTCAGGGTGCCGGGGAGGACGTCGCAGAACACCGGCAGCGCCCCCGCCGCCATGGCCGCGTACGGGGTGGCCGCGAACGTCAGCGCCGGGACGATCACCTCGTCGCCCCAGCCGATCCCGAGGGCCTTGAGGGCGACCTCCATGGTGACGGTGCCGTTGGCCATCACCACCCCGTGCCGGGAGCCCTGGTAGGCCGCGAACCGCTCGGCGAAGGAGGCGGCCAGTGGCCCCGGCTCGGGGAACCCGCCCCAGCGGCCGCTCCGCACCACCTCGGCGACCGCCTGGGCGTCGCGTTCGTCGTGCACCGGCCAGGCTGGGTAGCCCTGGGGCCGGACCGGCGCCCCGCCGCACAGCGCCAGCTCCGCCATGTCGTCCCTCCTGTCCGGCGCCGGCCGGTGGCGTCCCGGCGCGGGGTTGACTTCCTTGCCCCGCCGCAGATAATGAGCGAGATGTGAGGAAGGTTTCCTAACTATAACAGGGAGGCGACCTTGGCCGACCCGCCGCCGACGGTGGGCACGCCCAGCCTGCTGCGGGCGATCAACGCCCGCGCCATCCTCGAGCGGATCCAGCACACCGGCCCGGTCTCCCGGGCCCAGGTGGCGCGGGACAGCGGCCTGTCCAAGCCGACCGTCTCGCTCGGCCTCAGCGCCCTCCTCGACGCCGGGCTGGTCAGGGAGGTGGGCAGGTCCAGCGGCCGCCCCGGGCCGAGCGCGGTCCTCTACGAGCTCAACCCGGCGGCCGGCTGGGTGATCGGCATCGACGTCGGCCGCCGGCGGGTCCGGGCCGCCCTGGCCGACATCACCGGCGCCGTGGTCGCCCGCCGCGACGAGCGCGCCCAGGCGTCGAGCGCCCGCGCCCTGATCGGCCAGATCGGCTCGATCGCCCACGGGCTGGCCGCCCAGGCCGGCATCGGCTGGGACCGGGTGCACCACGTCACCGTCGGCAGTCCGGGCGTGTTCGAGCCGATCCGGGGCGCGGTCACCCTGGCCCCGAACCTGCCCGGCTGGGGCCGCCAGGGCCTGGTGGCGGCGCTGCGGGACGAGCTCGGGGGCCGGATCGGGGTCGAGAACGACGTCAACCTGGCCGCCGAGGGCGAACGCTGGCGGGGCCTGGGCCAGGACGTCCAGAACTTCGGCTTCCTCTCGGTGGGCACGGGCGTGGGCATGGGCCTGGTGCTGGACGGCAAGCTGTACCGGGGCGTCAGCGGGGCCGCCGGCGAGGTCGGCTACCTGCCCATCGGTGCCGACCCCTACGACCCCCAGGTCCGCCGCCGGGGCGCGTTCGAGGAGGCGGTCAACGGCGCCGCGGTGGTCCGCGCCGCCGGCCAGGCCGGCCTTTCAGGGTCGCTCAGCGCGAAGAAGGTCTTCGCCCTGGCCCGCAGGGGCGACCCGGTGGCCGGGCGGGTGGTCGGTGACGAGGCGCGGCGCCTCGCCACCGGCCTCGCCGTGGTCATGGCGGTGGTCGACCTGGAGCTGATCATCCTGGGCGGCGGCGTCGGCGGCAACGCCGACCTGCTGCTCCCCCCGATCGAACGGGAGCTGCGCACACTGTCCCCGGTGCGGCCCCGCCTGGTGGTCTCGGCCCTTGGCGAGGACGCGGTCCTCCAGGGCGCCGTGGCCACCGCCCTCGAGGTCGCCCAGAGTCGGCTGTTCGATCCCGCGACCCTGCTCGACCGGAAGGAGCTCGTGGTCTGACCA
>JASLIH010000422.1 GCA_030152105.1 Actinomycetes bacterium | reverse complement strand
ACTCCTCGATCTTCATCGCCCCGCCGATCGTGGCCATGTGGAAGGAGAAGGAGCCCCGCTACGCCCAGCTCCGGGCCCGGGTCGA
Source organism: Actinomycetes bacterium (assembly GCA_030152105.1). The sequence continues at coordinate 22,813 of JASLIH010000422.1, read as the reverse complement.
GCGCCTGGCCGCCCAGGGCCAAGGGGCCGAGCGCCCAGAGCGCCCGGAGCGCGCCGAGCGGCCCGTCCGCGGCCGCCGCCCCGCCGCCCAGCGGCCCGCCGCCCCGCGGGCCGAGCCCGAGCTGGCCCCCGACCCGGAGCTCGCCCCCGACGAGGAGCTGGAGGACGAGGTCGCCGAGACCGAGCCGGCCGCGGTCGCCCAGGCGCCGGCCCGCCGCCAGCCGCCCAAGTCGCGCCCGACCCAGCAGCGCCGCAAGCCGTCCGGAAGACAGCAGTCACGCCCGGCCAAGCGCCGCCGGCGCTAGCCACCGACAGGAGGACGCGACCGTGCCCATCGACATCCAGCGTCTGCGGGCCCTCATCCGCGACGTGCCCGACTTCCCCAAGCCGGGGATCATCTTCAAGGACATCACCCCGCTGCTGGGCGACGAGGTCGGCTTCTCGTCGGTGATCGACGAGACGGTCGTCCAGTTCGGCCGCGGCAACGTCGACAAGGTCGTCGGCATCGAGGCCCGCGGCTTCATCCTGGCCTCCCCGGTCGCCTACCACTTCGGGGCCGGCTTCGTCCCCGTCCGCAAGGCCGGCAAGCTGCCCTACCAGGTCGAGGCCGAGGAGTACGCGCTCGAGTACGGCAGCGCCACCCTGGAGGTGCACGCCGACGCCGTCGTCCCCGGCGAGCGGGTCCTGATCGTCGACGACGTGCTCGCCACCGGCGGCACCGCCCGGGCCGCGGCCCGTCTGGTCGAGCGCCTGGGGGGCAAGGTCATCGGGATCGCCACGCTGATCGAGCTCGAGTTCCTCGAAGGCAGAAAGCTGATCGAGGGCTATGAGTTCTTCAGTCTCGTCCGGTACTGAGATGGCCACCCCAGAGGGCGAGCTCCCCATCCACGTCGTGGTCGAGATCCCCAAGGGATCCCGCAACAAGTACGAGCTCGACCACGAGACGGGCCGCATCCGTCTCGACCGGATGCTGTTCAGCCCCGTCCACTACCCGACCGACTACGGCTTCGTCCCCGACACCCTGGCCGAGGACGGCGACCCGCTCGACGCCATGGTCCTGCTGGGCGAGCCGACCTTCCCCGGCTGCGAGATCCAGGCCCGCATCGTCGGCATGCTGGACATGTCCGACGACAAGGGCCCGGACCAGAAGCTGCTGGTCGTCCCCCTGACCGATCCCCACTGGAACTACATCCACCGGATTGACCAGGTCCCTCCACACCTGCTGCGGGAGATCGAGCACTTCTTCGCCGTCTACAAGCAGCTCGAGGACAAGACGGTCGAGACCTTCGGCTGGCGCGACGCCTACGTCGGCCACGTCATCCTCGACGAGGCCATCCAGCGCAACGCCGACCACCACTAGGCGGGGCCCGGCGGCTTCACCGGTGCGGCGACTGCGTCGACAACGGTAGAGTCGTAGGGCAGGGCACTGGCACCGGCGTTGGCCGGAACGGCGCCGCGACGACCTGGGTGGGGCCAAGCAGATGGCGCAGCAGCATCCGACGGCGGTCCCCGATGGGCTGGCGCTCGAACCCGAGCCCCAGGCCGGCTCCGGCGCGGGCGGCGAGAACGGGGCCGCCGCCGGGGCGGTCACCCGGCCCTATGACGCCGCCCCGCCGCCCGAACCCGACGTGGAGTCGCTGCTCCAGCGCGTCCGCCAGCGCAACCCGCGGGCCGACACCGCCGCCGTCGGGCGGGCCTTCGAGCTGGCCCGGGAGCGGCACGCCGGGCGGCGCCGGGCCTCGGGCGTGCCGTATCTGGCCCATCCGCTGGGTGTGGCCACGGTCGTGGCCGACCTGGGCCTGGACGCCGTGTCGGTCGAGGCGGCCCTGCTGCACGACGCCCTCGAGGAGGGCCTGGTCAGCCTGGAGGAGATCGGCACCCAGTTCGGCCCCGAGGTGGCCAAGATCTCCGACGGCCTCGTCAAGCTGGACCGGGTCGGGTTCGAGGGCCGGGAGGCGGCCCAGGCCGAGATCATCCGCAAGATGGTCATCGCCATGGCCCGCGACATCCGGGTCCTGGTGATCAAGCTGGCCGACCGGCTGCACAACATGCGCGACGTCGGCTACCTGGACCGCGAGGCCCAGGAGGCCAAGGCCCGCGAGGTCCTGGAGATCTACGCCCCGCTGGCCAACCGGCTCGGCATCCACCAGATCAAGTGGGAGCTCGAGGACCTGGCCTTCGCGACCCTGTACCCGTTGCGGTACGAGGAGATCGCGCGCATGACGGCCGAGCGCCAGCCGGCCCGCGAGCAGTACGTCACCGAGGTCATCGACCAGGTGAACGCCCAGCTCAAGCTGGTGAAGCTGCGGGCCTCGGTGAGCGGGCGGCCCAAGCACTACTACTCCATCTACGAGAAGATGGTGGTGCGGGGCAAGGAGTTCACCGACATCTTCGACCTGGTCGGCGTGCGCATCCTGGTCGACTCGATCAAGGACTGCTACGCCGCCCTCGGGCAGGTCCACGCCGTCTGGAAGCCGGTCCCCGGCCGGTTCAAGGACTACATCGCCATGCCCAAGTTCAACCTCTACCAGTCGCTGCACACCACCGTGGTCGGGCCCCAGGGCAAGCCGCTGGAGATCCAGATCCGGACCAAGGCCATGCACCGCACCGCCGAGTACGGGGTGGCCGCCCACTGGCGCTACAAGACCAAGGACGGCAAGCCGGCCACCGAGCAGGAGATGGGCTGGCTGCGGCAGCTGATCGACTGGCAGCGCGAGCTGTCGGACCCGCGCGACTTCATCGAGAACCTGGACACCGACCTGTACGTCGACGAGGTGTTCGTGTTCACCCCCAAGGGGGACGTGATCCAACTCCCGGCCGGGGCGACCCCGATCGACTTCGCCTACGCGGTCCACACCGAGGTCGGCCACCGCTGCGTCGGCGCCCGGGTCAACAAGCGGCTGGTGCCGCTCGAGCACGCCCTGGAGAACGGCGACAACGTCGAGATCTTCACCTCCAAGGCCCAGGACGCCGGCCCGTCGCGGGACTGGCTGGGGATCGTCAGGACCCCCCGGGCCCGCAACAAGATCCGCCAGTGGTTCGCCAAGGAGCGGCGCGAGGACGCCATCGAGGCCGGCAAGGACGCGCTGGTCCGGGCCATGCGCAAGGCCGGCCTGCCGCTGCAGAAGCTGACCCAGGGCGGGGCCCTGACCGCGCTCGCCGCCGACATGCGCTTCGCCAGCCTCGAGGCGTTCTACGCGGCCGTCGGGTCGGGCCAGACCTCGGCCCAGACGGTGGTCAGCCGTCTCCAGGCCGACCTGGGCGGCGAGGAGCAGGAGGATGACGACGACGACCTGATCCTGGAGCGGGCCGTCCGCCAGGCCCGGCCCCAGCCGGCCAGCCGGGGCGTGGTCGTCAAGGGCGTCGACGACGTCTGGGTCAAGCTGGCCCGCTGCTGCACCCCGGTGCCCCGCGACCCGATCATCGGGTTCGTCACCCGCGGCCACGGGGTCAGCGTCCACCGCGGCGACTGCCCCAACGCCGACAACCTGCGCCGCGACCAGAACCGCATCATCGAGGTCGAGTGGGACACCTCGGGCCCGAGCGTGTTCGCCGTCACCATCCAGGTCGAGGCCCTCGACCGGACCAAGCTGCTGCGCGACATCACCGAGGTCCTCTCCGACCACCACGTCAACATCATGTCGGCCAACGTGGCCACCGGCCGCGACCGGGTGGCCACCCTGCGCTTCACCTTCGAGCTGGCCGACATCTCCCATCTGGCCCACGTCCTGTCCACCGTCAAGAAGGTCGAGGGCGTGTACGACGCGTTCCGGGTCGTGCCGCACGCACAGAACGGCAACGGGGACCGGTAGGTGCGGGCGGTCGTCTCCCGCGTCGCCTGGGCCCGGGTGGTGGCCGACGGGGAGCTGACCGGGGAGATCGGCCCCGGGCTGCTGGTCCTGGTCGGGGTCACCCACGCCGACACCGAGGCCGACGCCGACTGGCTGGCCGCCAAGGTGGCCGCCCTGCGGGTGTTCGCCGACGACCAGGGCAAGATGAACCGCTCCCTGACCGAGACCGGCGGGGCCGCGCTGGTGGTCAGCCAGTTCACCCTCTACGGCGACGCCCGCAGGGGCCGCCGCCCCTCCTATGTCGCCGCGGCCCCGCCCGAGCAGGCCGCCCCGCTGGTCGAGGCCGTCGCCAAGTCCCTCGCCGGTTCCGGCATCCCGGTGGCCACCGGCCGCTTCGGCGCCGACATGCGGGTCGAGTCGGCCGGCGACGGCCCGGTCACCATCCTGCTCGACAGCACCCGCGAGCTCTAGGTCACCTTGACGGTGAGCTTCTCGATCCAGACCGACTGCTGGGGGGTGTCGCCGCTCTGGCCGCCGACCTGGACCTTGGCGATCTTGTCGACCACGTCGCGGCCGTCGACGACCTCGCCGAAGACCGAGTAGTTGGCCTGGAGGCCCTTGGAGTTGTCCTCGAAGTTGATGAAGAACTGGCTGCCGCCGGTATTGGGGCCGCTGTTGGCCATGGCCGCCGAGTACTTCTTGTAGGCGGCCGGGCTGGACGGCAGCTCGTCCTTGATCGCGTAGCCGGGGCCGCCCGCGCCGGTGCCCTCGGGGTCGCCGCCCTGGATGACCGCGATCCCGGCCGCGCCGCCGGGCACGATCCGGTGGAACCAGGTCGAGTCGTAGAACTTCTTGCCGGCCAGGAACACGAAGTTGGCCGTGGTGATCGGCGCCTTCTTCGGGTCGAGCTTGACCGTGAAGTCGCCGCAGGAGGTCTGGAAGGTGGCCACATAGGTCTTGGCCGGGTCGACCTCGGCGGTGGGCGGCTTGCTGAAGGCCGGGCGGTCCACCTTGGGCGGGATCTGGCCGCCGCAGGCCACCGCGGCGGGGGCGGTCGGCGCCCCGGCCCTGGCGTCGTTGAACTGGGGGGCCGGGGCGGTGGTGCTGGCCCCGGCAACGGTGGTCGCGGTCGCGGCCGCCGGAGTTTCGTCGTCGCTCGTCAGCCACAGCCCGCCGGCCACCGCGGCCACGACCACGACCATGCCCAGCGCCCCGTAGGTGAGCAGCGCCCGCCGCCGGCGGGCCCGCTGGCGCTCGGCCTCCCGGCGGGCCCGCAGCCGGTCCAGCTCCCGCTTGCGCGTCTGCTTCGACATCGAGTCCCTTCCCGCTGCAAGTGAAGCCCCGAGTCTATCCAGAACCCAAGGTGGGGGCGGCACCCGTTCCGGTAGCATGCGGCCATGCTCGTGACCGGATTTCCCGCTGGGACCTTCCAGACGAACTGCTGGCTGGTCGCCACCGCGCCGGGCTCGGAGGCGCTGGTCGTCGACCCCGGCCAGGACGCCCTGGCCGGCATCGACGAGCTCTGCGCCCGCCACCGTCTCCGGCCGGTGGCCGCCCTGCTCACCCACGGCCACCTCGACCACGTCTGGACGGTGGCCCCGCTGGCCGGCGCCCGCGACATCCCGGCCTTCATCCACCCGGCCGACCGGCACCTGCTCACCGACCCCCTGGCCGGCTTCGGCCCCGAGGCCAGGGCCGCCTTCGGCGGGCTGGAGCTCCAGGAGCCCGACGACATCCGTGAGCTGGCCGACGGCCAGGTGGTGGAGCTGGCCGGCCTGCGCCTGCACGTCGACCACACCCCAGGCCACACCCCCGGCCACGTCACCTTCCGCTCGCCCGCCCAGGGCGACCAGCCGCCCCAGCTGCTGGCCGGCGACCTGGTGTTCGCCGGCTCGATCGGCCGCACCGACCTGCCCGGCGGGTCGACCCCGGAGATGCTGGCCTCGCTGGCCTCCCGGTTCCTGACCCTGGAGGACGACACGGTGGTGCTGCCCGGCCACGGCCCGACCACCACGGTCGGCCGCGAACGGGCCACCAACCCGTTCCTGGCCGGCCTCGACCCGGTGGGGGGGAGCCGGGCGTGAGCCGCCGGTTCGAGGCCCCCAAGGGCACCTTCGACCAGCTACCGCCGGCCTCGGGATCGAGGGCCGAGGTCGAGCGGATCATGCTCGAGCAGGCCCGGCTGGCCGGCTACCAGCCCATCGAGACGCCGATCTTCGAGGACACGGCCGTGTTCGCCCGCGGGGTCGGCGAGGCCACCGACGTCGTCCAGAAGGAGATGTACACCTTCACCGACAAGGGGGGCCGCTCCCTCACCCTGCGCCCGGAGCTGACCGCCGGGATCGTCAGGGCCCTGATCGAGCACGGCCGGCTGACCACCGGCCTGACCAAGGTCGTCTGCTCCGGCCCCCAGTTCCGCTACGAGCGGCCCCAGGCCGGCCGCCAGCGCCAGTTCTCCCAGGTCGACATCGAGGCCATGGGCTCCAACGACCCGGCCATCGACGCCGACGTGATCCTGGTCGGCCACGAGGTCTTCCGGCGCCTGGAGATCCCGGTCACCCTGCTGCTGACCAGCCTCGGCGACCCGGTCTGCCGCCCCGCCTACCGCGACGCCCTGCTCGGCTTCCTGCACCGGCTCGGCGACCAGCTCCCGGCCGAGGCCAGGGCGCGCGCCGAGCAGAACCCGCTGCGGGTCCTGGACATGAAGGACCCCCGGGTCCAGGCGCTGACCGCCGACGCGCCCCTGATGCGCGACTTCCTCTGCAACGCCTGCAAGGCCCACGACCAGGCGGTCCAGGAGCTCCTGGCCGGCGCCGGGGTCGAGTGGGCCGAGGCGCCCCGGCTGGTCCGCGGCCTCGACTACTACGTCCGCACCACCTTCGAGTGGCAGGCCAGGTCGCTGGACGCGGCCCAGAACGCCCTCGGCGGCGGCGGCCGCTACGACGGCCTGTCCGAGGCTCTGGGCGGCCCTCAGGCACCCGGCATCGGCTGGGCGCTCGGCCTGGACCGGACCACGCTCGCCCTCGAGCAGGCCGGCCGGCTCCCCCCCGACCCCTGGCGCCTCGACGCCCTGGTCCTGCCCCTGGTCGCGGCGGCCAAGGTGCCCGCCCAGGTCCTGGTCCGCGACCTGCGCCGGGCCGGCCTGGTCGCCGACCTGCCGTACGCCGAGCGGACCCTCAACGGCCACATGAAGGCGGCCGCCAAGGCCGCCGCCCGGACCGTGGTCATCCTGGGCGAGCAGGAGCTGGCCGCCGGCCTGGCCGCGGTCCGCGACATGACCGCCCGCGACCAGCAGGCTGTCCCCCTCGAGGAGGTGGTGGCCCGCGTGCGGCAGGTCGCCGCTGGAGGCACTCCATGACCCGTCCGGTGCTCGGCGCCATGCGGACCCACGCCTGCGGGAGCCTGCGGGCCGGCGACGCCGGGACCGAGGTGCGGCTGGCCGGCTGGGTGGCCCGCCGGCGCGACCACGGCGGGGTGGCCTTCCTCGACCTGCGCGACGCCTCCGGGGTCGTGCAGGTGGTCGTCCGACCCGACGAGACACCGGCCGCCGCCGCCATCCGGAACGAGGACTGCGTCCGGGTCGCGGGCACGGTCAGGGCCCGGCCGGCCGGCAACGAGAACCCCGAGCTGCCCACCGGCGAGGTCGAGGTGGCCGCGGACGCCGTCGAGGTGCTGGCCCCGTCGCAGACCCCGCCGTTCCCGCTCGAGGGCCGGGTCGACGCCGACGAGAACCTGCGCCTCCAGTACCGGTACCTCGACCTGCGCCGCCCCGCGGCCCGGCGCGGCCTGGAGATCCGGGCGGCGGCCAACGCCACCCTGCGCCGGGTCCTCGGCGACCGCGGGTTCCTCGAGGTCGAGACCCCGTACCTGACCAAGTCGACCCCCGAGGGGGCGCGCGACTTCCTGGTCACCACCCACCTGGCCCCCGGGCAGTTCTACGCCCTGCCCCAGTCGCCCCAGCTGTTCAAGCAGCTGCTGATGGTGGCCGGGGTCGAGCGCTACTACCAGATCGTCCGCTGCTTCCGCGACGAGGCCCTGCGGGCCGACCGCCAGCCCGAGTTCACCCAGCTCGACCTGGAGCTGTCCTTCCTCGACGAGGAGGACGTGTACGCCCTCGGCGAGGAGCTGATGGCGGCGGTCTGGCACGACATCCTCGGGGCCGAGCTGACGACCCCGTTCACGCGCCTGACTCACGCCGAGGCCATGCGCCGCTTCGGCACCGACAAGCCCGACCTGCGCTACGGCATGGAGCTGGTCGACCTGGGCCAGGTGTTCGCCGGCACCGGGGTCGGGGTCTTCGCCGGCGCGCTGGAGGCCAGGGGCTCGGTGCTCGGCCTGCGGGTCGGCGGCGGTGCCGACCTGACCCGCAAGCAGCTCGACGCCCTGACCGAGCAGGCCAAGGCCCGCGGGGCCAAGGGCCTGGCCTGGGTCGCGGTCGAGGCCGACGGCCTGCGCTCGCCCCTTGACAAGTTCTTCTCCGACGCCGAGCGCGAGGGCCTGCGCCAGGCCACCGGCGCCCGGCCGGGCGACCTGCTGCTGCTGGCCGCCGACCGCACCCCGGTCGCCCAGACCGTCCTCGGTGATCTCAGAGCCCGCCTGGCCGCCGAACGGGGCCTGGTCCCCGAGGGGCAATGGGCGTTCCTGTGGGTCACCGAGTTCCCCATGTTCGAGTGGGACGAGCAGGCCGGCCGCTGGGACCCGGCTCACCACCCGTTCACCGCCCCGGCCCCCAAGTGGGCCGACACCTTCATGGACGCCCGCGAGGAGGCCACCGCCCGCGCCTACGACCTGGTCCTCAACGGCTACGAGCTCGGGTCGGGCAGCATCCGTATCCACCGCGCCGACGTCCAGCGCCGCGTCTTCGAGGCCCTCGGCATCAGCCCCCAGGAGGCCGAGGACCGCTTCGGCTTCTTCCTCAAGGGCCTCGCCTACGGCGCCCCCCCGCACGGCGGCTTCGCCTTCGGCCTCGACCGCCTCTACATGCTGCTCGCCGGCACCCCCTCCATCCGCGACGTCATCACCTTCCCCAAGACCCAGTCCGGGGCCGACCCCCTCACCGGCGCCCCCACCCCCATCCCCCCCGACCAGCTCGCCGAGGTCCGCCTCCGCCCCCTGGACCCTCCCGGCAAGCCCGCCATTCGAGGCTGACGACCGGGTTGTCGGGAGCGGTTGCCGGTGTGGGGTGGCGGTGGTTCAATGCGGTTCTCGGCAGCGCCCGACGTTGTTAGTGGCCGGCTTTCGTTTGCGCCAACACTTCGACGTAGGGGACCGTACTTTCGGTCGCGGAAGGCACCCGGCTTCGGTTGCGGGTACCGGAAACGGCTGGGGCGGACCCCACCTGTTCCCTCGAGAGCAGGTGCAAACGTCGACCGGTCACGGCACTCGTGGAGCGCTGCCGCAACGCATTCTGGCCAGGTGGCGGGAGCGGCTACGATGGCCGGACTATGGACCTGTTCTCGGAGCGGGCCGAGCGGCTTGCCGACCAGGACGCGCCGCTGGCGGCGCGGATGCGGCCACGGACCCTTGAGGAGTTCGTCGGGCAGGGGCAGGTGCTCGGGCCCCAGAGCGCGCTGCGGTCGCTGATCGAGGCCGACGAGCTGCGGTCGGTGATCCTGTGGGGGCCGGCCGGGACCGGGAAGACCTCGCTGGCCCACATCATCGCCCAGGCCACCCGGTCCCACTTCGAGGAGCTGTCGGCGACCAGCGCCGGGGTCAAGGACGTGCGGGCCCTGCTGGCCGCGGCCCGCGAGCGTCTCGGCGCGCTGGGGCGGCGCAGCATCCTGTTCATCGACGAGATCCACCGCTTCAACAAGGGCCAGCAGGACGCCCTGCTGCCCGGGGTCGAGGACCGCACGGTGGTGCTGGTCGGGGCGACCACCGAGAACCCGTTCTTCACCGTGAACGCGCCCCTGATGAGCCGCTCGCTGCTGTTCCGGCTGGAGCCGCTGGGCGCCGGCGACCTCGAGCTGATCATCACCCGGGCCCTGGCCGACCCCGAGCGGGGCCTCGGCGGCCGTGGCCTGGCCCTTGACGACGACGCCCTGGCCCACCTGGTCGACCGGGCCGACGGCGACGCCCGGCACGCCCTCAACGCCCTCGAGGCGGCCGCCCTGGTCGTCACGGCGAAGGCCGGGGGGGCCCGGGGGACCCCGGGGGAACCCACCGGAGAGCCGGGTGCCCGGATCACCCTGGCCGACATCGAGGACGCCCTGCAGCGCCCGCGGGTCACCTACGACCGGGCCGGCGACCAGCACTACGACGTGGCCAGCGCCTTCATCAAGTCGATCCGCGGCTCCGACCCCGACGCCGCCCTCCACTACCTGGCCCGGATGCTGGCCGCCGGCGAGGACCCCCGGTTCGTGGCCCGCCGCCTGGTCATCTCGGCCTCCGAGGACGTCGGCCTGGCCGACCCGCAGGCCCTGCCCATCGCGGTCGCGGCCTTCCAGGCGCTGGAGTTCGTGGGGCTGCCCGAGGCCCGGCTCAACCTGGCCGAGGCGGTCGTCTACCTGGCCCTGGCCCCCAAGTCCAACAGCGCCTACGCGGCCCTGGGGGCGGCGTCCCGGGAGCTGGAGGAGGCCCGGCCAGGCCGGGTCCCCAGCCACCTCCAGTCGGCCTCCTACGCCGGCGAGAAGAAGCTCGGCATCGGGGTCGGCTACGTCTACCCCCACGACCAGCCCGGCCACTGGGTCGCCCAGCGCTACCTGCCCGAGGGCCTCCGCGGCGGCTACTACCAGCCCACCGACCAGGGTCGCGAGGCCGCCATGGCCGAGGACTGGCGCCGCCGCCGCGGCCAGCCCCCCGACGGCGACGACGGCCAGCCCACCGCGGACCGGGAGAGCGAGTGAGCGCCGCAGCGACCACCGGCGGCGCGCCGGGGACGGCCAGGCGGATGTGGCGGGCCCTTGAGACCCTCCACATGACCGTCTACTTCAACCCCGAGCCCCGCGACGCCTACCGCCGGGCCGGGCTGCGCGGCGGCTGGATGGGCTACTTCGCCTCCCGCGCCGCCGCCATGGGCCCGGTCCCGGCCGAGGTGGTGATGGCCACCTTCTACAACTTCCACCCCCGCATGGTCCGCCGGGCCATCCCCGACGCCTGGGGGTTCGCGCCCCCGGCCAAGGTGCTCGAGGCCCGGTTCTCGGGCGCCGGCGCCGCCCTGCGCCGCCTGCTGGGGACCTGGGCCGACTCGCCGGCGGCGGCCGAGGCCGCCACCCTCACCCGCCAGGCCATGCAGGACCAGGACCGCTCCGGCCGCCCCCTGTTCGCCGCCCACGCCGCCCTGGGATGGCCCGAGGAGCCCCACCTGGCCCTGTGGCACGGCGCCACCCTGTACCGCGAGTTCCGCGGCGACGGCCACGTCGCCTCCCTGCTCACCGACGGCGTCGGCGGCTGCGAGGCCCACGTCCTGGCCGCCGCCGCCGGCCAGCTCCCCGGGTCGTTGCTGCGCGAGTACCGCGGCTGGTCCGACGAGGAGTGGGCGGCGGCCGCGGCCGGCCTGCGGTCCCGAGGCTGGCTGGAGGCCGACGGCGCCCTGACCGAGGCCGGCCGGACCGCCCGCGACGCCCGCGAGCGGCGCACCGACGACCTGGCCATGCCCCCATGGCGCCAGCTCGGCCCCGACGGCTGCGCTCGCCTCCTGGACCTGCTCGACCGGCCGGTCCGCCTGGTCGTGGAGGGCGGCGGCATCCCATTCCCCAACCCGGTCGGCCTCCCGGCGCCCTCGGCCTGACGGAATGCGGCGCCCCCGGCGGCTGTTGGCGCCGGTGACGTCCATCACCCAAATCCCCTTGGAGCGCCGCCCATGGCTGACGAGTGCACCCACCTGGACCAGATCCGGATCTCGAGCGCGAGCCAGCCCGGGTGCCAGGAGTGCCTGGCCACCGGAGGGACGTGGGTGGAGCTGCGGCTGTGCGTGGAATGCGGGCGGGTGGGGTGCTGCGACAACTCGCCCAACCGGCACGCGACCAAGCACTTCCAGGCCACGGGGCACCCGATCATCCGCGCCTACGACCCGGACGAGGGCTGGTGGTGGTGCTATGTGGACGAGCTGACCTTCGAGGTCGAGAACGCCGGGCCGGCGCGAGCCGGCGGGTGAGGGAGGGCCAGCGCTGGACCCTGCTGGTGGTCTGCCTCGCCACCGGGGTGCTGCTGCTGAACGTGTCCGCGCCGAGTGTGACCCTGCCCGCGGTCGGGCGCGACCTCGGGGCCGGCCTGAGCGTGCTCCAGTGGGTGGTCAGCGGCTACTCGCTGGCCCTGGCGGCGACCCTGCTGACCGCCGGCACCCTGGCCGACCTGATGGGGCGGCGGCGCATGTTCCTTGGCGGGCTGGCCGGGTTCGCGGCCGCGTCGGTGCTGTGCGCCCTGGCGCCCTCGGCGCTGGTCCTGATCGCCGGGCGGGCCGCCCAGGGGCTGGCCGGGGCGGTGCTGCTGTCCTCCTCGCTCGCCCTGCTGGCCCAGGACTTCACCGGGACGGCCCGGGCCGGGGCCATCGGCATCTGGGGGGCGACGGTGGCGGCCGCCTTCGCGGTCGGCCCGCTCGAGGGCGGGCTGCTGACCGAGTCGTTCGGCTGGCGGGCCATGTTCGTGCTCGACGCCGCCGTCGCCCTGGCCTGCCTGCCGGTGGCCATCCGGCGCCTGCGCGAGTCCCGCGACCCCGACGCCGACGGGGTCGACTGGTGGGGCACCCTCACCCTGAGCACCGGGCTGTTCCTGGGCGTGTTCGCCCTCACCCGCGGCGATGTCGCCGGGTGGGGGAGCGGGATCATCCTGGCCAGCGCGGCCGGGGCGGCGCTGCTGCTGGCCGCCTTCGTGGTGGTCGAGCGGCGCGAGCGCGAGCCCATGCTCGACCTCGGCCTGTTCGCCATCCCCACCTTCACCGGGGCGTCGGTGGTGGTGATGGTGATGGCCGCCACCACCTTCGGCCCGTTCCTGTACCTGACCCTGTTCCTGCTCGACGGGGTCGGGACCTCCCCGACCGAGGTCGGGCTCCAGCTGCTGCCCCTGTCCGGGGCGGCGCTGGTGGTGTCGGTGCTTGGCGGCCGCTTCGCCGGCGTCCTGCCGGTGCGGGCCGCCCTGCCGGCCGGGCAGCTGCTGTGCGCGGCCGGGCTGCTGGCCATGCGGGGGCTGGAGGCGTCGTCGCCCTGGACGGCCATGCTGCCCGGCCTGATCGTCCTGGGGGTCGGGATCGGGCTGTCCAACCCGGCCGTGACGTATGCCGCCCTGGGCGTGGTCCCGGCCACCCGCAGCGGCATGGCCTCGGGGGTCAACAACACCTTCCGCCAGGTCGGCATCGCCCTCGGCATCGCCGTCCTCGGCACGCTGCTCCCAGCCCGGATCGAGGGCGACCCGGCGGCCTTCGCGGCCGCCCTCGACCAGATCCTGCTGGTCAGCGCCGGGGTCGCCGTCGCCGGGGCCGCCCTGGCCGCGACCCTGGTCCGCCAGCGCGACTTCGTCACGGACCCGGTGCCCGCCGGCTCCTAGCCCGTCGAGGTAGACTCCCGGCGGCTCCAGCTTGCTGCCCCCCGAAATCCGCGGGCCGGACCGGGTCGGACCGGCTAAGCTGAAGCGTTCCGGACCCGACGGACAACGAGGAGTAGAACCCGTGAGCCTGCTGGCCATCGCCTGGACGATCGTCGCCTTCCTGGTCGGCGCCCTGGTCGTCGTGCTCTGTGTCGTCATGGCCAACCTGTTCCGGGTCCTGACCTCGACCAAGGACCTGATCGACGGCGTGACCTCCCAGACGGTGCCGCTGCTGGGCGAGGTCAACACCACCGTGTCCATGGTCAACCAGGAGCTCGTCCGGGTCGACGGCATCCTGGCCACCGCCGAGGGCGTCACCGCCTCGGTGGGCGGTATGGTCAACACCGTCGCGGCCACCATCTCCAGCCCCCTGGTCAAGCTGAGCGCGTTCGCCTACGGGCTGCGCAGGGCGGCCGGCGCGGCCTCCTCCGACGACGACCAGCCGGTGGACCGGGGCCGCCGCTCCCGTAGGCGGCGATGAGGCGATGAAGCGGGTCTTCTGGGGCCTGGTCGGGCTCGGCATGGGGGCGGCCCTCGGCGTGGGCGTGATGCGGTGGGCGTCGCGGGCCGCGGACCGGCTGGCTCCCCAGTCGCTGGCCGAGGAGCTGGTCCAGACGGCCGCCGACTGGCGCGCGCGCCTCTCGGGGGCGCTGGAGCAGGGCCAGGCGGCCATGGCCGAGCGGGAGGCGGAGCTGCGAGCTCAGCTCGCCGAGCCGGGGAGCGGGGCCGGTTAGCGCCCTGGCCCGGTTCGGCGGGAGAGGAACGCCACGCTCCCGACCCACGAACGCGAGGTCCACACCATGAACTCCACAGAGATCCGGCGCCGGTTCACCGACTTCTTCGTCGAGCGGAACCACCGGCTGGTCCCCTCCAGCCCGCTGATCCCCAACGACCCGACCCTGCTGCTGGCCAACGCGGGCATGAACCAGTTCAAGCCCTACTTCCTCGGCGAGGTCGAGCCCGACTACCGCCGGGCGACCAGCGTGCAGAAGTGCACCCGCACCTCCGACATCGAGGTGGTCGGCGACCGCAGCCACGCCACCTTCTTCGAGATGCTGGGCAACTTCTCCTTCGGCGACTACTTCAAGGAAGGCGCCATCGCCTATGCCTGGGAGCTGGTGACCGAGCGGTTCGGGCTGGAGCCGGACCGGCTCTGGATCACCGTCTACCTGGACGACGACGAGGCGGTCGGCCACTGGCGCGACATCGGCGTGCCCGCCGAGCGCATCCAGCGCCTCGGCAAGGCCGACAACTACTGGGACATGGGCGTGCCCGGTCCCTGCGGCCCGTGCTCGGAGATCCACTACGACCGCGGCCCCTCCTTCGGTCCCGGCGGCGGCCCGGCGAGCGAGTCCGACCGGTACCTCGAGATCTGGAACCTGGTGTTCATGCAGAACATCCGGGGCGAGGGCGACGGCAAGGACTACCCGATCATCGGCGAGCTGCCCGAGAAGAACATCGACACCGGCATGGGCCTCGAGCGGGTGGCCATGGTGCTCCAGGACGCCGACTCGATGTACGAGACCGATCTCCTGGCCCCGGTCCTCCACGAGGTCCAGGAGCTGTCGGGGGCCGGCTACGGCACGGAGGACCGGGTCGACCGGTCGCTGCGGATCGTGGCCGAGCACGGCCGCACGGCCAGCTTCCTGATCGCCGACGGGGTGCTGCCCTCCAACGAGGGCCGCGGCTACATCCTTCGCCGGCTGCTGCGCCGCTCGGTCCGGCATCTGCGCCTGCTCGGGGTCGAGGCCCCGGCCGTGGCCCGGGTCTGCCAGCGGGTGGTGGCCAACCTCGGCGAGGCCTGGCCGGAGCTGGTCGCCCAGCGGTCGCTGATCGAGCAGGTGGTGGCCAGCGAGGAGGAGTCGTTCTCGCGCACCCTGCGCCAGGGCTCGACCCTGCTGGAGGGGGCCATCCGCCGGACCAGGGACCAGGGCGGGGCCCGGCTGGCCGGCGACACCGCCTTCCAGCTGCACGACACCTACGGGTTCCCCTACGAGCTGACCCTCGAGGCGGCCGCCGAGGCCGGCCTGGACGTCGACGCCGACCGCTTCCAGGAGCTGATGGACGACCAGCGCCGCCGGGCCAAGGAGGCCCGCCGGGAGCTGGACACCGACCTGCGCCGGCTCGAGTCCTACCGCGACCTCTCCAGCCGCCACGGCCGCACCACCTTCGTCGGCTACGAGACCACCACCGCCGAGGGCCGCATCCTGGGGCTGCTGGCCGACGGCGAGGAGCTGGCCGAGGCCAGCGAGGGCGACCAGGTCGAGCTGATCCTCGACCGGACGCCCTTCTACGCCGAGGGTGGCGGCCAGGTCGGCGACACCGGCCTGGTCCGAACCGGCGACGGGGCCGTGCTCCAGGTCACCGACACCCGGCCCGGGCTGGAGGGCTTCTACGTCCACAGCGCCCGGGTGGTGTCGGGCCAGCCCCGGGTCGGTGACCAGGTCCACGCCGAGATCGACGCCGACCGCCGGGCGGCGGTGGCCCGCAGCCACACCGCCACCCACACCCTCCACTGGGCACTCCGCGACCAGCTGGGCGAGCATGCCCGCCAGCAGGGCTCGCTGGTCGACGCGGGCCGGCTGCGCTTCGACTTCGCCCACTTCCAGCAGGTCCCGGCCGAGCGGCTGGCCGAGATCGAGGCGGCCGTCAACCGCCAGCTCCTGGCCGACCCGGACGTGATCGTGTGGCACGGCAGCCTGGCCGACGCCGAGGCGGCCGGGGCGCTCTCGCTCTTCGGCGAGAAGTACGGGTCGGTGGTCCGGGTGGTCGAGGTCGGCGACTTCTCCCGCGAGCTGTGCGGCGGCACCCACGTCGGCCACGGCAGCCAGGTCGGGCCGGTGCACGTGCTCGGCGAGGCCTCGATCGGGGCCAACCTGCGCCGGATCGAGGCCCTGACCGGCCTCGAGGCGCTGCACTACGTCGACCGTGAGCGCCAGCTCCTGGCCGAGGTGGCGGCCCTGCTCAAGACCCGGCCCGAGGACGCCCCCGAGCAGCTGCGGCGGCGGCTGGAGGCGCTGGCCAACGCCCAGCGGGAGCTGGAGCGCCTACGCGTGGCCGGGCTGGAGCGCCTGGCCACCGAGCTGGCCGGCCGCGTGGCCAAGGAGGCCGACGGCTGGCTGGTGGTCGAGCGGGTCCCCGAGGCCGGGGGCGACGACCTGCGCCGGATCGCCAGCGCGGTCCGCGACCGGGTCGGCGCCGGGCCCGGGGTGGTCGTGCTCGGCTCCGAGGCCCAGGGCAAGGCGGCCATGGTCGCCCTGCTCACCGCCGACCTGGCCGGATCCGGGGCGGCGGCCAGGGACGTCCTGGCACGGGCGGCCAAGGCGGTCGGGGGCGGCGCCGGCGGCAAGGGCGACCTGGCGAGCGCCGGCGGCCGCGACCCGGGCCAGCTGGATGAGGCCCTGCGGATCGCCCGGGCCGACGCGGTCGAGGTCCTGGGCCGGGGAGCTGCCGCGGGATGACGGGCCGCGTCCTCGCCCTCGACGTCGGGACCCGGCGACTGGGCGTCGCCGTGTCCGACCCGTCGGGGACGGTGGCCAGCCCGCTCGCCACCATCTTGCGCCGGGCCCCGGCCACCGACGCCGCCGCCCTGGCCGACCTGGCCGCCGAGCAGGGCGCCACCACGGTGGTCGCCGGCCTGCCCGTGACCATGGCCGGGGCCGAAGGCCCGGCGGCCAGGGCCGTCCGGGCCTACCTGGACGAGCTGCGCCCGCTGCTGCCCGGGCTGGCCTTCGAGCTCGTCGACGAGCGCCTCTCCACCGTGGCCGCCGAGCGGGCCCTGATCGGCGGCGGGGTCCGCCGCCAGGACCGCCGCCAGGTGGTCGACCAGGTCGCGGCCAGCGTGTTCCTCCAGACCTGGCTGGACGGCCGCCGAGGGACCGGCTCGTGAGCCGGAGGGGTTCGGAGGGAGGGGTCCGGGGAACCCCGAAGGGGTGCCCCGGTTGGTCGGGCAGCTCTTCCAAGGGGGTGCCCCGATGAGCCGGGTCGAGCGGCGGCTGCGCCGGCGCCGGCGGCGCCGGGGCGTCCTGGTCATGGGGGCGCTGCTGGCCGTGGTCGGGATGGTGGTGTTCCAGGCCCTCCAGTGGAGCGCGGCCAGGGAGAAGAAGGCGATCCCGCCCGGCCAGGAGGTGACCATCACCGTCAGCAGCGGCCAGAGCAGCGTCGAGATCGGCCGGGCCCTGCGCGAGGCCGGGGTGGTCGACAGCGTCAACCGCTTCCGCGACGTCGCCGAGGAGCGCGGCCTGGACAGCCTGCTCAAGCCGGGCGAATACAAGCTGGTCACCGGCATGAGCATCGACGCCGTGCTCGAGATCCTGGCCAAGGGCCCCAGCACCGGCGTCCCGTTGACCATCCCCGAGGGATTCACCGTGGCCCAGATCGTCGAGAAGCTGGCCGCCACCGACCAGTTCACCAGGGCCGAGGTCACCAAGGCCCTCACGAGCAAGGACCTGATCGTCCCCCTCCGGCCCAAGGGCGTGACCTCGCTGGAGGGCCTGCTGTTCCCCGACACCTACGGCATCGAGAAGGACGACACCGCCGTCGGCGTCCTCCAGGACATGGCCGAGCAGCTCGAGGTGGTGCTGTCGCGCTACCAGCTGTCGACCGCCCCCCGGGGTCTCAACGCCTACCAGCTGCTGATCGTGGCCAGCATGATCGAGCGGGAGGCCAAGGTCGACGCCGACCGGCCCAAGATCGCCGCCGTCATCTACAACCGCCTGGCCGCCGGCAAGCCGCTGGAGATCGACGCCACCGTCGAGTACGCGGTCGGCCATTCCAAGCTGACCGCCAAGGACCTGCAGTCGACCTCGCCGTACAACACCTACGTCAGGGACGGCCTGCCGCCGACCCCGATCGCCGCCCCCGGCGAGGCCGCGATCAAGGCCGCCCTCCAGCCGGCCGACGGCGACTGGATCTACTACGTGCTCGCCAGCAAGGACGGCGAGCACGCCTTCACCAGCAGCTACCAGGAGTTCCTGCGCCTCAAGTCCGAGGCCAGGGCCAAGGGCCTGCTCTAGCGTGCCCCTCGCGGCGGTGCGAGCCAGGGGGCTGGTGTAGCCGTGCCCGTCGCGGCGGTGCTCGGCTGGCCTCTCACGCACACGTTGTCCCCGGCCCTGCACCAGGCCGCCTACCGGGCCGCCGGGCTGGACGGCTGGGCCTACCAGGCCCGCCCGACCCGCCCTGAGGAGCTGGCCGCGGCCCTGGACGAGGTCAGGTCGGGCGCGCTCGCCGGGGTCAACCTGACCACCCCGCACAAGCAGCCGGCGGCCGAGCTGGTCGACGTCCTGGAGCGGCCGGCCGACCGGCTCGGGGCGGTCAACACCGTGTTCGTGCGCGAGGGCCGCCTGGTCGGCGGCAACACCGACGTCGCCGGGGCCGTCTGGGCCCTGGGCAGCCAGCTCGCCCTCCGGGACGACCGCTGGGCGGGCGACGGCCCGGCCCTGCTGCTCGGCACCGGCGGGGTCGCCCTTGCGGTGGCGTTCGCCTGGAGCCGCCTGGCCAGGGCCCGCCGGCACCAGGGCCTGCCCGTGGCCCCACTCCAGGTCGCCGGCCGCGACGGCGCCCACGCCGCCGCCGTGGCCGGCCTGGCCGGTCCCGGCGCCCATGCGGTGGACTGGGCCGGGGCGGCCGAGCTGGTCGCCGCCGCCGACGTCCTCGTCCAGGCCACCACCCTGACCGCCCGGGGCGAGCCCGTCCCCGGCCAGGACCGCCTCCGCTCAGGGGTCCGCGTGCTCGACTGCAACTACGGCCCGGCCAGCCAGGGCCTGGTCACCGCGGCCCGCGCGGCCGGGGCGACGGCCGCCGCCGACGGCCTCGGCATGCTCTGCGCCCAGGCCGCCGGAGCGGTGGTCAAGATCGCCCGGGTCCGCCCCGACCTGGATGCCATGGCCGCCGCCGTCGGCCTCTCCTGGCCGGCCCCAGCCTGATCTGAAAGAACTGTTGCGGGTTTTCCGGAAGCGTGGTTCCCTGGAACCTGCAACAACTCTTTCAGGTTGAGGAGGCGGGCCATGGCCAGGACCGAGCGGCGGACAGAGGTCACCGACGGGGCGGTGCTGGCGGCGATGGCCCATCCGCTGCGGGTGGCCCTGCTGTACCAGCTCAACGCGCTCGGGTCGCGGACGGCCAGTCAGTGCGCCCAGGCGCTGGGGGAGACGCCGGCCAACTGCAGCTACCACCTGCGCCAGCTGGCCAAGGTGGGGCTGGTGGCCAGGGACGAGGCCGGCAACGGGCGGGAGCGGCCCTGGCGGTCGGTCTACACCGGGCTGGACCTGCACCCGGCTGTCGACGACCCCGACCCGGAGGTGGTGACCGCGGCCCGGGCGACCCGGGCGGCCCTGGCCAACGCCGAGATCGAGGAGCACGCCCGCCTGGCCCGCCAGTACCTGCGCCTGGAGCGGCGGGCGCCCAAGGAGTGGCACGACGCCGCGACCATGTCCAGCTACTCCCTGCGCCTCACCGCCGACGAGCTGGCCGGCCTGGCCCAGGCCCTTGACGCGGCCATCCGGCCCTACATCGGGCTGACCCGGGACGACCCGCCCGAGGGCGCCCAGCCGGTGCACCTCGACCTCAAGGCGTTCCTGCGGCCAGAGGCCCTGACATGAGAGCCGGCTGGGCCCTGCTGCGCCGGCGTGACTTCGGGCTGCTGTGGGCGGGCGGGCTCATCTCCGAGACCGGCGACTGGTTCCTGCTCGTCGGGCTGCCGGTCTGGGTCTTCAAGCTCACCGGGTCCAGCCTGGTCACCGCGACCGTGTTCCTGGTCGGCCTGCTGCCCAGCCTGGTCGTGGGCCCGCTGGCCGGGGTCCTGGCCGACCGCTGGGACCGGCGCCGGACCCTGGTCGCGGTCAGCCTCGCCGAGGCCGTGTTCCTGCTGCCGCTGCTGGCCGTGGACGGCCCCGACCGGCTGTGGATCGTCTACCTGGTCATGGCCGTGGAGGCGTCCCTTGGCCAGCTCAACGACCCGGTCCGCAACGCCCTGGTCCCCTCCCTGGTCCCACGGGACGACCTGGTCGCGGCCAACGCCCTGGTCGGCCTCAACAGCAACCTGGCCCGCCTGGTCGGCAGCCCTCTCGGCGGCGTCCTGGTCGAGCTGGCCGGCCTCCCTGGCCTGGTCATCGGCGACGCCATCTCGTTCCTCCTGGGTGCCGCCCTCCTGGCGTTGGTGCGGCCGCGCGCCAGCGCGCCCTCCCGGTTCGAGGTCCCCCGGAGGGGGAGCCTACCCGCTGAGGCAGACGACCGCGGGGAGATGTCCACAGCCCCTGCCACCGGGTTCGTGCGGGAGTGGGTGGATGGGCTGCGGGTGACGGTCGGCGACCATGGGCTGCGGTGGGGGTTGGTGGTGAACGGCCTGGCCGCGGTCGCCCAAGGGGTCTTCACCGTGTTGTTCGTGCTGTTCGTGACCAGGGAGCTGGGCGGGGACGGGGCGCAGGTGGGGTTGCTGCGGGGGGTGCAGGCGATCGGTGGGCTGGTCGGCGGGGTGGTGGTGGTCGGGCTGGCCAGGCGGCTGGAACCGGGGCGGCTGCTGGGGCTGTGCCTGGTGGTGTTCGCCGTGGTCGACCTGGCCATCTGGAACGGGCCGCTGGTGACGACCGCCGGCTGGCTGTACCTGGGGCTGTTCGTGGCCGCCGGGATCCCGGGGATCGGGGTCATGACCGGTCTGACCGCGCTGGTCCAGGAGCGGACCGGCCGCGCCTTCCTTGGGCGGGTGTTCGCCACCTACTACGGCAGCTTCAACGGCCTGATGGCCCTCGGCATGCTGGCCGCGGGGCTGCTGGGCGACGCCGTCGGGGTGGTCGCCGTGCTCAACGGCCAGGCGGCCCTGTACCTGCTGGCCGGCCTGGTCGCCCTGGCCACCCTGGGCCGCCGGGCGCGGGCGAGCAGCTACCCGCGGGCCTCGAAGCGGGTGCGCATGCCGTTGGCGTAGTGGTTCTCCTTGGAGCCGTCGGCCTCGGTCTCCAGGAGGTTGCAGAACAGCGCGTAGCTGCCCGCCGGCAGCTCGAAGGTGCCGGTGCAGCTCTGCCCGGACGGGAACGCCTCGATCTCGCCGACGAACGCGCCCTCGGGCAGCTTCTCCTCGTCGACGGTGCCGTCGGCGGCCAGGGGCAGGCTGGCCGGGTCGGCGGCGCGGACCACGACCAGCTCGTGGGCGTCCTGGCCGGTGTTGCGGGCCTCGAAGGTGACGGTGCCGGCGGGCACGTCGGCCCGGGCCGGCAGGACCGTCCACTCCTTGAGCTCGACCGCGATGGTGGCGTCGGCGCTGGCCGCGTCGCCGACCGGCTTGCAGGCGGCCGCCTGCCCGGAGGCGGTCCCGCTGCCCGAGGCGGTGCCGCTGCCCGAGGCGGTGCCGCTCCCGGAGGCGGCCTGGGTGCCGTCGACGTTGCGCACCCCGGTCCCGTCGTCCGACCCGCAGCCGGCCAGCAGCAGGGCCAGGCCGATCCCCAGCCCCGCCAGTCGGTGCCCCTTGCGGTCGTGCATCTTCCACCTCCGCGGTTCAGGCCTACGTCAGCTCGCGATTCCGGAGCTACGGAGGCGGGATTGGACCTTTCGAGGACGAGCGGTGGCCACCGTCCAGGCGGTCAGGGCGACGAGCCAGGCTCCGTGGAGAACCCAGGTCCACCAGCTCATGGCCAGGTAGTCGGGCAGGGCCAGCCGCCAGGCCCGGTACAGCGGGTTGGCGGTGGCGGCGAAGTCCACCGCCCAGGTGACCCTCCCGGCGGCGCCCTCGGCGACCAGCCACCCGAAGGCGACCACCCCGAACCCGCCGGCCACGGCCAGCAGTAGGCGCCGGCGTCGGTCCCGGCCGGTCCACCAGGCGACGGCCAGGGCGGCCAGGGGCAGGACGACCACCACCTGCCGGCCCGCGAACCACCAGCCGTGCATGGTCAGGGCGACAAAGGTGGCGACCAGCCAGCCGGCGGCCAGGGGCAGCGCCAGGGCGCCCCAGCCGGGCGGACGGCGCCTGGCCAGCGCGGCCACGGCCGGGACGGCCAGCAGCCAGGCCGGCTGCCAGGCGGCCAGGCCGAAGCCCCGGTCCACCAGCAGGCCGAGCAGCCGGCGGCTGCGGCCCAGGTAGTCCGGCTCGGTGCCCACCACCGACAGCTCGCCACCGACAAAGTGGTCGCCGGCGGCGTACGGGGTCCAGCCGCCGTACCACCACCGGTGCAGGACCAGGAAGGCGACCCCGGCCAGGGCCAGCGACCCGGCCAGGGCCAGGGCCCGCCTGGCCTGCCCGGCCCGGGACAGGCGCCAGCACGCGACCACGGCGATGGCCGCGGCCACCGGGACATACTTCACCCCCAGCCAGGGCAGGGCGGCCACGGCCACGCCCGTCACCAGGGTCGCCGGCCCGCCCGGGGGCGCCGCCGAGGTGAGCGCGGCCGCCGCCGCCAGGACGGCCAGGGCCGCCGGGAGCTCCGGGTAGATCTGGCTGCCGTAGACGGCCAGCGGCGGCGAGCACGCCAGCAGCACCGTGGCCAGGGTCGCCGTGCCCAGCGGCACGCCGAGGCGGCG
>JASLIH010000374.1 GCA_030152105.1 Actinomycetes bacterium | reverse complement strand
CCCTCGCCCGGCTCGCCCTCGAAGCTGGTGTAGGCCCGCAGGCCCGACCGCTCCCCGGCCGCCAGCAGCCCGGCCCCGTCGCGGCCGGCCTTGCGGTCCAGGCCGTTGCAGCCGATGGTGCCGGCCAGCAGGGCCCCGTCGGGGGCGAACAGGGCCCGGTTCCCCGGGGCCGACGGCGGGTCCCCCTCGGTCCGCACGGTGGTCCCCATGACCACCGTCCGCCCGCGCTGCCTGGCCGCCTCCACGGCCGCGAACACGTCAGCGCTCACGCTGCTCCTCCCGCTCCCGGAGCTGGTTGAGGACGCCGCCGGCCAGGACGACCTTGCGCTCGCGGGCCGACAGGTCGAGGGCGGCGCTGAACCCGTCCTTGCCCTCGGCCCGCACCTCGACCTGGTCCGACCCGGCCTCGACGGCCTGCCTGATGCCGGGGATGGACAGCGCGTCGCCGACCTCGAGCCGGTCGTGGGCCGGCTGGTCGATGAGCAGCGGCACCAGGCCCTGGGCGATCAGGTTGCGGCGGTGGATGCGGGCGAAGCCCTGGGCGAGGACGCAGCGGACGCCGAGGGCGAGCGGGGCCAGGGCGGCGTGCTCGCGGCTGGACCCCTGGCCGTAGTTGTCGCCGCCGACGATGAAGCCCCCCTGCCAGTCCTTGGCCCGCTGCACGAAGCCGGCGTCCTCCTTCATGAAGGTGTACTCGGCGATCGCCAGCACGTTCGAGCGGTCGGCCATGACGATCGCCCCGTCGGGGGCCATCGACCCGGTGGAGACGTTGTCGCCGAGGACGATCAGCACCCGGCCGCTGAACTCCTCGGGCAGCGGCGGCGGGATCGGCGGCTTCTTGATGTTGGGGCCGCGGACGATCTCGATCCGCTCCGCCTCGGTGGGCGGCGGGGGCGCCAGCACCATGAAGTCGTCGACCACCGGGTCGGGGTCGCCGACCGACGGCGGGTCGCCGAGGGTGCGGGGGTCGGTGATCTCGCCGTGCAGCCCGGTGGCCGCCGTGGTCGCCGGGGAGGCCAGGTAGACCTGGTCGTCGACCGTGCCCGAGCGGCCCTTGAAGTTGCGGTTGAAGGTGCGGACGCTGGCCCTGCCGGTCGGCGGGGCCTGGCCGATGCCGACGCACGGCCCGCAGGCCGGCTCCAGAATGCGCAGGCCGGCCCGCTCCAGGTCCTCAAGCACCCCCGAGGTGGTGATGGTGGTGAGGATCTGGCGGCTGCCCGGCGACACCGTGCCGACCGTGGTCGGGGGCAGGTGCTGGCCGGACAGCATGGCCGCCGGGATGGCCAGGTCCTCGTACCAGGAGTTGACGCTGGAGCCGAAGCACACCTGGAACACCGGGGTGCCGGCCACCTCGGCGACCGGCACCACGTTGTCGGGCTGGTGGGGCTTGGCGATCAGCGGCTCCAGGGTGCTCAGGTCGACGTGGACCTCCTCGTCGTAGGCCGCGTCGTCGTCCGGCCCGAGCTCGACCCACTGGTCCTCGCGCTGCTGGCGGGCCAGGAACCGGCGGGTCTGGGCGTCGGAGGGGAAGATGGCGGTGGTCCCGCCGAGCTCGGTGATCATGTTGCAGACGGTGGCCCGCTGGGTCACGGGCAGGGCGGCCACGCCCGGGCCGGTGAACTCGAAGATGCGGTTGAGGCCGCCCTTGACCGTGTACTCGCGGATCAGCCACAGGATCAGGTCCTTGGAGGCGACCCAGGGCGGCAGCTCGCCCTCCAGGTGCACCCCGACCACGATCGGTGTCGGGGTCTCGAACGGGTAGCCGGCCATGGCCAGGGCGACCTCGAGCCCGCCGGCGCCGATGGCGATCGACCCGCACGCCCCCGAGGTCGGCGTGTGCGAGTCCGCCCCCAGCAGGGTCGCCCCCGGGCGGGCGAACCGCTCGGTGTGGACCTGGTGGCAGATGCCGTTGCCGGCCCGCGAGTAGTGAAGGCCGTAGCGGGCCGCGCAGCCCTGGAGGAACAGGTGGTCGTCGGCGTTGCGGTGGTCGAAGCCGAGCATGTTGTGGTCGACGTACTGCAGGGCCAGGTCGACCCGGACCCGGTCCAGCCCGAGCGCCTCGAACTCCATGCAGGCCATTGTCCCGGTCGCGTCCTGGAGCAGCGTCTGGTCGATCCGCAGGCCGATCTCCTGGCCGGCCTCCAGCCGGCCCGAGACGAGGTGCTCGGAGAGGATCTTGCCGGTCATGGTGCCGCGCATGGGTTGATCCTAACCGAGCCGGGCGACGGGGAGGCGGTCGCCAGCCAGGCGGACCTGGTCGTCGCGGACCCGGGCCAGCAGGTCGAGGAACTCGGCCCTGGGCAGGTCGCGGGCGCCAAGGCTGGCCAGGTGGGGGGTGACCATCTGGACGTCGATCAGGGCACCGCCCGCCTCGGTCAGGCGGGCCGCCAGGTCGACCAGGGCCACCTTGGAGGCGTCGGTGGCCAGGTGGAACATGGACTCGCCGGTGAACACCCCGCCGACCCCGATCCCGTACAGGCCGCCGACCAGCTCGCCGTCGTCCCACACCTCGAGGCTGTGGGCGTGGCCGAGGTCGTGCAGGCGCTGGTAGGCGGCCAGCATCGGCGGCGTGATCCAGGTCCCTCCACGGTCGGCGCAGCCGGACAGGACGGCGGCGAAGGCCCGGTCGACGGTGGTCTCCCAGCCCGAGCGGCGCAGCCGGGCCCGCAGCGAGCGGGCACAGCGCACCCCGTCGAGCGGGATCACCCCGCGCGGGTCGGGCGAGAACCAGGGCAGCGGCGCCCCCGGGTGCGGCCAGGGGAAGATCCCCTGGCGGTAGGCGTCGACCAGGGTGGCCGGCTCCAGGTCGGCCCCGATCCCGACCAGCCCGTCCTCGCCGGCGGTGGCCGGGTCGGGGAACCGCCAGCGGGACTGGCCGGGGATCGGCAACGAGACCATGGGGGTAGCCTAGCCGCGCCGGCTCTATCGCGGCAGGTCACAGGGCCACCGCGGGTGGCCGCCACGATGTCCAGGTTGGCGCGCTTGCTTGACCCGATCCGTTGTGCTCACGATAGAGGTCGCATGCGGCGCCGATCTGGCGTATCCCCCCGCCTTGCTCCGGAGGATAGATGCCTCGGTTGCGTCCCCTGTTGGCCGGCATCGCGCTGGTGGTGCTGGCCTGCCTGGGGACCGGCGCCGCGGCCGCCGCGCCCGACGCCGCCACCGCCCCGGCCACCCAGAAGGTGCCGGCCATGGCCGCCGGGGCGTTCGTGGACAGCGTCGGGGTGAACCTGGCCCCGGCGGACGCCGCCGCCGGGTGGGCGCTGGCCCAGCGGCTCGAGGCGGCCGGCATCCGCCACGTCCGGGGGCCGGCGGCCACCGGGCCCGACGACCCGGCTCTGGCGGGGCTGCGGGCCCTGGCCGGCGCCGACCTCCGCCTCGACCTGGTCATGGGGGACGACGCCGACCCGGACGCGACGGCCGACGCGGCCGCCTCGCTCGGCCCGGCCGTGGCCGCCCTCGAGGTCCCGGCGGGCAGGCCGGCCGGCCCGCTGCGCCGGGCCGTGACCGCCCATCCCCGCCTCCCGGGGGTGGCCGTGATCGGCAGCGGCCCTGGGGCCGACTACCAGACTGTCCGGCTGGACCTGGAGGGGCGGTGCCCGGGCTGCGCCGGCGACCAGCTCGGCTCCGGTGACGCGGCCGTCCAGGTCACCGAGGTCGACCTGGGCACGGGCGTGCCCGACGCGGTGGCGGCCAGGTACCTGCCACGCCTGCTGCTGGCCAACGCCGGAGCGGCCGTCCGCACCTACCTGCCGGGCGGCGGCGGCCAGGGGACCGGGCCGGGCCTGCTCGACGCGGCCGGTGCCCCGACCCCGGCCTACCAGGCCGTCGCCCGGCTGCTCGCCCTGCTCGACGACGGCCGCAGGCAGGTCCAGCCCGGCCACCTCGGGTTCGAGCTGACCGGGAACGTCGACGGGGTCCAGCACCGGCTGCTCCAGAAGGCCGACGGCCACTTCTGGCTGGCCCTCTGGGTCGAGCAGGCCGGCTGGGACCCGACGTCCGGGCAGAAGCTGGCGGTGCCCGGCCAGCAGGTCACGGTCGCCCTGGACACCCCGGTGGCCGGGGCGCGGGCGTTCGTGCCCGAGCTGGCGACCACCGCCGACCGCAGCTTCGCCGACCCGGCCGGGGACAAGGGCCGGCTCGACACCATCGACCTGGAGGTGACCGACCAGGTCCTGCTGCTGGAGCTGCTCCCCCGGCGCGCCGACGGGGCGGCGCCCCGCGCCACCACGCCGCCGGGCGCCCCGGCCGCGGCCGCCCCCACCACCCAGAGCCCGGTGGTCAGGGGGGCCAGCCAGACCGCCACCCCGACCACCAGCCCCGCCGACGACGACGCCCGGGTCGCCGCGGCCGGCGAGCCGACGGCCGCCGTCGACCCGGCGAGCCGGTCCCCGCTCGCCTTCACCGGCTCCACGGCCCTGTCCATGCTGGGCGCCAGCCTGCTGCTGATGCTGGTGGGCGTGGCCGCCCTGTTCGCCTCACGGCGCCGCTACCACCACCGCCACTGACCCCGGCTCAGCGGACACCCGGCCCTGCCGGCGGCCGCAGCCACAGCGACGCCCGGGTCGGCTGCATCGTCTGGGTGGTCACGGCCAGCAGCTCGCCCGTCAGGGTGTCCAGGTCGACGTGGTCGCGCAGGCGGGCTCCGAACCCCTCGATGACCCGGGCGGCGTCATGGCGGCGCCGGTTGAAGCGCCGGTCGACCACCTGCTGGACGCGCCGGCGGGCCGGCTGGAACAGGGCCGCCACGGCCAGGGTCGCCCCGGACACGGCCAGGCTCGAGTCCCGCCCGGCCAGCTGGCCCAGGACCAGGGCGACGGCGGCGTAGCCAGCGCCGAGCAGCAGAGTGAGCAGCCCGTAGGCCAGGGTACGGCTGATGATCCGGTCAAGGTCGTACAGCCGGTAACGCAGGATCGCCGCCCCGGTCGCCAGCGGCAGGAAGAGCACCCCGACCACGCTCGCCCAGGCGGCCAGGTTGACCTCGCCGACGGCGATCAGGATCGCCGCGACCAGCATCGACAGGCCGGTCAGGGCGGCGGCCAGGGCGACCCACCGGAGCTGCAGGCGCTCGACC
>JASLIH010000322.1 GCA_030152105.1 Actinomycetes bacterium | reverse complement strand
GCCTGCCCGTTCGGGGTGATCGACCGGCGCGAGGACGACGGCCGGGCCTTCAAGTGCACCCTGTGCTACGACCGGCTGCGCGACGGGCTGGAGCCGGCCTGCGCCAAGGCCTGCCCGACCGACTCGATCCAGTTCGGCCAGCTCGACCAGCTGCGCGACCGGGCCAGGGAGCGGGTGGCCACCCTGCACGAGGCCGGGGTCGCCGAGGCCCGGCTGTACCTGGAGGACGAGCAGGACGGCATCGGCGGGGCAGGGGCGTTCTTCCTGCTGCTGGACGAGCCCGAGGTGTACGGCCTCCCGCCCGACCCGGTGTCGACCACCCGCGACCTGCCGGCCCTGTGGCGGGCGGCCGCGCTCGCCGCCGGGACGCTGGCGGCCGCGGTGGCCGCGTCGTTCCTGGAGCGCCGCCGGTGAGCGGGCCCGGCGGCGACGGCCAGCGGGGTCCCCGGGACCGCCGGGCGGGGACCCGGGTCCGGGGGTCGATGGTGCCCGAGGCCGAGCTCCGCTCCTACTACGGCCGGCCGATCATCAAGGAGCCGGTCTGGACCTGGGAGGTCCCCTGGTACTTCTTTGTCGGCGGCCTGGCCGGGGCCTCGGCCTCGCTCGGGCTGGCGGCCCGCCTGACCGGCAACCACCGGCTGGCCAGGACCGCCTTCACCGTCTCGGGGGCCGGGGTGACGGCCGGGGTGCCGCTGCTCGTCTCCGACCTGGGCCGGCCCGAGCGCTTCCCCTACATGCTGCGGGTGTTCAAGGTGACCTCGCCGCTGAGTGTCGGGAGCTGGGTCCTGGCCGCCATGGGCCCGGCGGCGGCCGGCGCGGCCGTCGCCGACCGGCTCGGCGTCTTCCCCCGGCTGGGGCGGGCCGCCGAGGCGGTGGCCGGGCTGCTCGGCCCGGCGCTGGCCACCTACACCGGGACCCTGGTGGCCGACACGGCCGTGCCGGTCTGGCACGAGGCCGGCCGGGAGCTGCCGTTCGTGTTCGCGGCCAGCGCCGCCGCCAGCGCCGGGGCGGCGGCGCTGCTGCTGACCCCGCCCGCCGACGCCGGCCCGGCGCGGCGTCTGGCCGTGACCGGCGCCCTGCTCGAGCTGGGGGCGGCCCAGACGATGGAATGGCGCCTCGGCGAGCTGGGCGAGCCCTACCACCAGGGCCCGGCCGGCCGCCTGGCCCGGCTGGCCAAGGCGTGCACGGCCACCGGCGCCGGGCTGGTCGCCCTCGGCGGCCGGCGCCGCCGCGCGCTCACCGTGACCGGAGCCGCCCTGACCCTGGCCGGGTCGGCCTGCGAGCGCTGGGCGGTCTACAAGGCCGGGTTCCAGTCGGCCCGCGACCCCAGGTACATCGTGGAGCCGCAGCGGGCCCGGATGGCCGAGCGGGAGCGCGAGCAGCTCAAGCAGTAAGGCTGCTTCGCGCCGACTACGAACATTCTAGAGCGTTCGCGTGACCCGCCTGTTGAAAGACGATTTGCGGCTTCAGCGTTGATCGTTACATGATCCGCGCCATCACCAGAACTAGCCGGGGAGGGGCTCGGATTGACAAGGCTGCTCGCGTACCTGCCGCGGGGCAACACCCTTGACGACAGGTCGTGGCACAAACGGCACGTGTTCCTGCAGGCACTACTGCTGTTGCACCTGCTGGTGCTGTTCGCGTTCGGGCTCTTCATGGGCCGCACCGCATGGGACACGATCGTCGTGCTCAGTGTCCCCGCGGCCTGCCTGGTCCTCGGCCGGCTGATCACGCAGCGCCGGGTCGCCTCGGTGCTGATCACGGCCGGGCTCACCTACGGCTCGGCGGTGCTGGTGAGCTTCTCCAACGGCTCGATCGAGGCCCATTTCCACTTCTTCATCATGATCGGCTTCATCGCCCTGTATCAGGACTGGGTGCCGTTCCTGTGGAACGTGGTCTTCACCGTGCTCAGCCACGGCCTCGGGTCGGCGCTGCGAACCGACCTGATCTTCAACCACCCGGCCGGGCAGACCAGCCCGTGGGTCTGGTCGGCCATCCACGGGGTGGCCGTGCTGGCCGCCTGCTGCGGCGTGGTCATCTTCTGGGAGACGACCGAGCGCGAGCAGCGCAAGACGCTGGACCTGACCAGGCAGCTGGCCGACGCCGAGATCACCCGGCGCCGCTTCACCTCTGACCTGCTGGTCAACCTGGCCCGGCGCAACCAGAGCCTGCTGTACCGCCAGCTCGGGCTCATCAACCAGCTCGAGGACCAAGAGGAGGACCCGGACGCGCTCGCCGACCTGTTCCGGCTCGACCACCTGGCCACCCGCATCCGGCGCAACGCCGAGAGCCTACTGGTGCTGTCGGGCGAGGAGCCGCCCAGGATCTGGGGCCGGCCGGTGGCCCTGGTCGACGTCGTCCGGGCGGCCATCGCCGAGACCGAGGACCTGGACCGGGTGGTGTTCGCCGTGGACGAGCGGCTGGCCGTGTTCGGCAACGCCGTGGCCGACCTCACCCACCTGGTGGCCGAGCTGGTCGAGAACGCCGTCCACTTCTCGCCGCCCGAGGCCAGCGTGATCATCCGGACCCGGCCGTACCTCCAGACCCCGGGTGCCTACGTGCTCACGGTCGAGGACTGGGGCGTCGGCATGCTGGCCGAGGACCTGACCG
Source organism: Actinomycetes bacterium (assembly GCA_030152105.1). Next base: position 12,296 of record JASLIH010000322.1, on the reverse strand, counting down.
AGGCCAACGACCTGCTCAAGGCCCCTCGTGACGTCGACCTGTCGGTGTCCCAGCGACTCGGGCTGCACGTGGTCGCCCGGCTCGCCCAGCGCCACGGCATCGAGGTGGCCCTGACCCCCACCCCCGGGTGCGGCGTGACCGCGGCCGTCGTCCTCCCGCCGTCGCTGTTCGCCGACCCCGGCGCCGTCCCCGACGAGGTGTACGGCGACGAGTTCGAGGTCCCGGCCGAGGTCATGCCGGCCGCCGTGGCCGCCTCGATGGTCGCCCCCGCCGCCGACCACCCGGCCCCGTCCCCCCAGAGCTGGCCCTCGGACGAGCGGTGGATCGACCTGACCGACGACTCGGGGCCTGAATTCGGGCCGGGCGGCAACGGCCACAGCCACGGCGGCGACAGCTACGCCGGCAACGGCGACCAGCACCCGGCCGCGTACGGCGCCCAGGACGGGATCGGGTACGGCACCCAGCACCCAGCCGGGCAGGGCGACCAGGACCCGCCCGGCAACGGCGGCGGCGAGCCGGCGGGCGAGGAGGCCGACTGGTCCGGCTGGTGGGAGCCGTCCCCAGGTGACCTGGACGGCGAGCCGATCTCCCCGATCGCGGCCCGGCCGCCCCTGTCGGAGCGGGTCCAGGCGCCGCCCTCGGTCGTGCCGGGGATGCGGAGCACGCCAGGCATACAGAGCACGCCGGAGCCGGCGGAGCCGCCGGGGATGCCGGGGATGCCGGGGATGCCGAGCACGCCGGAGCCGCACCCCCGGATGCCTGGGCCCCCGGAACGGGAGGGTAGCCCGATGCCGGAGCGGGCGGCGTGGGCTGTCCACAGCCCCCCGGCCCAGGGCCCTCGGAGCCACACCCCGTCGCACCCGGCCGCGGCCGCCGGAGCGGCGCCTGCGCACCCGGCCGCGGCCGCCGGAGCGGCGCCATCGGACCCGGTTGGGGCCGCCGAGGCGGCGTCGGCGACTGCCGGGCCGTTGCTGTCGCGGCGGGTGCCGCAGGCCAACCTGGCCCCCGAGCTGCGCCGTCATGGGCAGGAGCAGGGGCAGTCGGCGACCAGGGGCGACGCGCAACTGCCGGACGCCGCCGAGGCCCGGGCCGCCCTGTCCCGCTACCAGGCCAGCCGCCAGGCGGCCAGGGCGGTGGTCGACGAGAACGGGGCCCCTGCCGGCCGGGCCGACGAGGCCGGTCCCGAGCCCCCGACCGCCGGGGGCTGGTCGTGACCGCTGCCGGCACCATCGACGGGCGGCAGCTCGACTGGCTGCTGGACGACTTCGTCCGCAGCACCGCCGGGGCCCGCCACGCCCTGGTCGTCTCCGCCGACGGCCTGCGGCTGGCCACCTCCCGGGGGATCGACGAGGCCCTCGGCGACCAGCTGGCCGCCGTCACCTCCGGGCTGCTCAGCCTGGCCCAGGGGGTGGCCACCTCCTTCCAGGCCGGGCTGGTCCGCCAGACCATCGTCGAGATGGCCGGCGGCTACCTGTTCGTGACCTCGATCAGTGACGGCTCGATGTTGGCGGTGCTGGCTGAGCGGAGCAGCGATATGGGCATGATCGGCTATGAGATGACGCTGTTGGCGTCGCGGGTCGGGCACATGCTGACCCCGGGCCGGCGCCCGACCTCCCCCGGGCCGGATCGGCCCAGACCATGACCTTGGAGGGCCATGGCGAGCGGGTGGTGCCGGTGTACGCGGTCACTGGGGGGCGCACCCGCGCCGCCGGCCAGGAGCTGCCGCTTGAGGCGGTGGTCTGCGCCACCGGCATGTCGTTCGGCGCTGGCAGGTCGCTGCAGATGGAGTCGCGGACCATCGTCGAGTTGTGCGCCCGGCCCAGGTCCTTGGCCGAGGTCGGCGCCGCCTTGGGGGTGCCGGTGGGGGTGGCCAGGGTGCTGGTCGGTGACCTGGCCAACGGCGGCTATCTGGAGGTCCACCTGCCTCGTGCCGCCGGCGGCGACGGTGGGGTCGGCCATGAGTTGTTGGGAAGGTTGCTTGATGGACTCCGTGGACGTTGACACCCGCCGGCGGCGGCCGCTGGCCAGCCGGGAGCTGATCCCGCTCAAGGTCCTGGTCGCTGGGGGGTTCGGGGCCGGCAAGACCACCTTTGTCGGAGCGGTGTCGGAGATCCCGCCGTTGACCACCGAGCAGCAGCTGACGTCGCTGTCGGCCGGGACCGACGACACCGCCGCGGTGCCGGACAAGACCACGACCACCGTGGCCATGGACTTTGGCCGCATCACGGTGGATGCGCAGCTGATCCTGTACCTGTTCGGCACCCCCGGCCAGTCGCGGTTCTGGTTCATGTGGGACGAGCTGGCCAAGGGCGCGGTCGGGGCGGTGGTCCTGGTCGACCTGCGCCGGGTCGATGACTGCTTTCCGGCGATCGACTACTTCGAGGACCGGGGGCTGCCGTTCGTGGTCGCGGCCAACGCCTTCCCCGGCACTGAGGTCTTTGGTGCGGCGGCGGTCCGCGACGCCCTCGCCCTGAGGGAGGGCTGTCCGCTGGTCCGCATGGACGCCCGCGAGCCCCGCTCGTGCATGGACGCCCTCGTCGCCCTGGTCGAACACGCCCTAGCCCGCAGCATCGGCTAGACCAATGGGTACCTGCGAGGGCTTTGCCCGGACGATCGTTGCTGGGCACTTGGGCCGATGTTAGAGTCCGCGAACGCTCGGGGGCTTGCGGCGAAGGAGGTCGGAATGGCCAGCTACGCGGAGCAGGTCGGCGAACGGCTCCGCAACATCCGCCTGCAGAAGGGCCTTTCCCTCCACGACGTCGAGGAGCGCTCCGACAAGGAGTTCAAGGCCAGCGTCCTCGGCGCCTACGAGCGGGGCGAGCGCAGCATCTCGGTGCCACGGCTGCAGCGGCTGGCCATCTTCTACGGCGTCCCGGTCGACCATCTGCTGCCCCGGCTCGGCCCGGAGGTCAGCGAGGCCACCGCCGCCAGCGGCGGCGGGAACGACGAGGCGGTCTGCATCGACCTGGAGGCGCTGGAGTCCAGGAGCGAGCCCGAGGCCCAGACCCTCAACCGCTACCTGGCCCTGATCCAGACCCAGCGGGGCGACTTCAACGGCAAGGTCCTCACCATCCGGCGTGACGACGTACGGGTCCTAGCCGCTATCCTCGATCAGTCCCCAGGAGGCCTGATCGAGCGGCTGGACGACCTCGGCCTCCGCCGCCCGTCGTTCGGATAGCCCACCCGGCCGTCCGGCGCAGCAGGAGGTGCCAGTGGCCCGACCGATCACGGTGGCCGGGATCTTCGCCCACCCCGACGACGAGACCTGGTCTCTGGGCGGGTCGTTCGCCCTGCTCGTGCCCAAGGGGGTCAGGGGCGCGGTCTGGACGGCCACCCGCGGCCAGGCGGGCGAGATCGCCGAGGGGTCGGGAGCGACCCGCGAGACCCTGCCCGAGATCCGCGAGGCCGAGGAGCGGGCCGCCATGGCCGAGGTCGGGGTCGAGCGGGTCGAGTTCGGCGACTTCGTCGACGGCGAGGTCGAAGCGGCCGACCGGGACACCCTGACCACCGGCGTCCATGAGTTCCTGGAGCGCGAGCAGCCAGACGTGGTCGTGACCATGGAGCCGGCCGGGGTCACCACCCACCCCGACCACATGGCCGTCTCGGCCGCCACCCTCGCCGCCTTCGGCGCGTACGCGACCACCACCCGCGAGCGCGAGCCCCGCTTCTACTACTGGGGCGTGCCCGTCTCCGACCTGGTCGGCTGGCGGCAGGTGGGCCGGGCCAGCGGCTACCAGCTGCCGGGGGAGGACGACCCCTACGGCGGCCGCGGCACCCCTGACGACCAGTTCACCTGCATGGTCGACACCTCGACGGTGGCCGAGCAGGCCTACCGGGCCCTGCGCCGGCACCGGACCCAGGCCGACGACCCCTGGTACCAGCTGCTCGGGCACCAGGACAACTGGCGGGCGGTGTTCGCCCGCTCCCAGTTCATCCGGGTCCACCCAGCCCCCCGCCCCGGCGACCCGTCCGAGGCCTCGCTGGTGGAGGCGTTCGGCAATGGCTGAGGCGGGTCAGGCGCCCAAGGTCGCGTTCAAGACCCTCGGCTGCCGGCTCAACCAGGCCGAGAGCGAGCAGGCCCTTGAGGCCCTGGGAGCGCGCGGGTTCGACCTGGCCCACGCCGGCGAGACCCCCGACGTGGTGGTGATCAACACCTGCACCGTGACCCGGGAGTCGACCGCCTCCTCGCGCCGCCTGATCCGCAAGACGGCCGAGGCCAACCCCCAGGCCACCGTGGTCGTCACCGGCTGCTACGCGGTCGCCGACCCAGCGTCCGTCCAGGCCATCCCCGGGGTCGACCTGGTGGTCGACAACGACGACAAGGACCGGCTGGCCGAGCTGGTCACGGCCGTTCCCCAGGTGCGCCGGCTGCCGCTGGTGACGCGGCCGGCCCCGGTCGAGCGGCTGCGCACCCGGGTGGCCATCAAGGCCCAGACCGGCTGCGACGAGTGGTGCACCTTCTGCATCATCCCCCGGACCCGCGGCCCGCTGCGCTCCTACCCCGAACAGCAGATCGTCGACGACGTCCGCCGCCAGGTCGGCCGGGGCGTCCGCGAGGTCGTGCTCACCGGCGTCCACCTGGGCAAGTACGGCGACGACCGGGGCGAGCGGGACGCCCTGGCCCGGCTCGTCGACCGCCTCACGGCCATCGACGGGCTGCTGCGCCTGCGCCTGTCCAGCATCCTGCCCGTGCAGGTGACCCCGGAGCTGGTGGCCAGGGTCCGCGACGACCCCAAGGTCTGCCGCCACCTCCACATCCCCCTCCAGGCGGGCCACGACGAGGTGCTGGCGGCCATGCACCGCCCCTACCGGATCGCCGAGTTCCTGGACCGGGTCGAGCACGTCAAGGCCGAGATCCCCGGCCTGGGCCTGTCCACCGACGTGATCGTCGGGTTCCCGGGCGAGACCAGGGAGCAGTTCGCCGCCACCCTGGCCGTGGTCGAGCGGTCCGGCTTCTCCAAGCTCCACGTGTTCCGCTACTCCCAGCGGCCCGACACCCCGGCCGCGACCATGGACAGCCAGGTCGACGACGCCGAGAAGAAGGCCAGGGCCCGCGAGCTGATCGCCCTCGGCAACGAGCTGCGCCGCCGCTTCCACGAGGACCACGTCGGCCGGCCGATCTCGGTGCTGGTCGAGGCGGCCGGCGACGGCCTGGCCGAGGGGACCAGCGACAACTACATCAAGGTCCGCTTCCCGGGCGGCCCCGAGCTGGTCGACCAGGTGGTGACCGTGCGAGGCTTGCGCGCTGACACCGAGGGCATGGAGGGAGAGGTCGCGTGACCGACGGGGACTGCCTGTTCTGCAAGATCGCGTCCAAGGACGTGCCTTCCCAGGTGGTGCTGGACCGTGACGACGTGCTCGCCTTCCGCGACGTCAACCCCCAGGCGCCGACCCACATCCTGGTCATCCCCAAGCGGCACGTGGCCAGCCTGGAGGCGGTGCCCGACGACGGCGGGCAGCTGCTGGCCAGCCTGGTCGCGGCGGCCAACGAGGTCGCCCGCGAGGACGGCGTGGCCGGCGCCTACCGGCTGGTCACCAACATCGGGCGGGGAGCCGGCCAGTCGGTCGACCACCTCCACCTGCACGTGCTCGGCGGCCGGGTCATGACCTGGCCCCCCGGGTAGCCCAGGCGTGGCCACCACCGCCCCCTACGGCTCCTGGAGCTCGCCGGTCAGCGCCGAGCTGGTCGCCGCCGGTGGGGTGTCGCTGGACGAGGTCCGGGTCGAGGGGGGAGCCGTCCACTGGGTCGAGGGCCGCCCGCTGGAAGGCGGCCGCCAGGTCATCTGCCGCGCCGACCCCGGAGCGGACCGGGAGGCCGTCGACCTGACCCCCGAGGGGTTCAACGCCCGCACCCGGGTGCACGAGTACGGCGGCGGCGCCTACACCGTCCACGGCGACACCGTGTTCTTCAGCAACTACGCCGACCAGCGCCTGTACCGCCAGGACCCGGGAGCGGCCCGGCCGGTCCCGATCACCCCCGAGCCGCCGTCGGCGGCCGCCGACCGCTACGCCGACCTCTGCCCGTCCCCCGACGGGCGGCGGCTGGTCGGCGTGCGCGAACGCCACCAGGACGGGAAGGTCGACAACGAGCTGGTCGTGCTGCCGGCCGGCGGCGGCGGGGTGGGTGGCCAGCCGGTCGTCCTGGCCGCCGGGCGCGACTTCTACGCCAGCCCCCGGATCAGCCCCGACGGCCGCCGCCTGGCCTGGCTGGAATGGGACCACCCGAACATGCCCTGGGACGGGACCGAGCTGCGGCTGGCCGCCCTGGACGGCGACGGCCTGGCCGGCGACCCGGTGACCGTGGCCGGCGGGCCCGAGGAATCGGTGTTCCAGCCGGCATGGAGCCCCGACGGGGTGCTGCACCTGATCAGCGACCGGACAGGCTGGTGGAACCTGTACCGGGTGGGCGCCGGCGGGGCTCTCGAGGCGCTGGCCCCGACCGAGGAGGAGTTCGGCCATCCCCAGTGGGTCTTCGGCCTGGCCACCTACGCGTTCCTGCCCGGCGGCCGGATCGCCTGCATCCACGGCCGCGGCCCGCTGCAGCGCCTGGGGGTGCTGGAGGCCGACGGCACCCTGACCGATCTGGAGCTGCCGTTCACCTCCTTCCACCCGCCGCAGCTGCGGGCGGCCGGGGAGCGGCTGGCCTGCATCGCCGGCAGCCCGACCCAGGCCCGGGCGGTGGTCCTGATCGACCCGGCCGGCGGCGGGGTGCGGGTGCTGCGGTCCAGCGAGGAGGCGGAGCTGGACCCCGGTTACCTCACCGTCCCCGAGCCGATCGAGTTCCCCACCGAGGGCGGCCGCACCGCCCACGCCCTGTACTACCCGCCGGCCAACGCCGCCTTCCAGGGCCCGGCGGGGGAGCGGCCGCCGCTGGTCGTGGCGACTCACGGCGGCCCCACCGCCGGGGTGGCCAGCGACCTGCACCTCAGCTACCAGTACTTCACCAGCCGCGGGATCGCGGTGGTCGACGTCGACTACGGCGGGTCGACCGGCTACGGCCGCGCCTACCGCAAGCGGCTCGAGGGCCAGTGGGGGATCGTCGACGTCGACGACTGTGTGGCCGCCGCCCAGTTCCTGGCCGGCCGGGGCGACGTCGACCCGGCCCGCCTAGCCATCCGCGGCGGCAGCGCCGGCGGCTACACCACCCTGTGCGCCCTCACCTTCCGCGACGTCTTCGCCGCCGGGGCCAGCTACTACGGCGTGGCCGACGTGGTCGCCCTGGCCGTCGACACCCACAAGTTCGAGTCCCGCTACCTCGACCGCCTGATCGGCCCCTGGCCTCAGGCCGAGGCGCTGTACCGGGAGCGGTCACCGATCCACTTCACCGACCGCCTGTCCTGCCCGGTCATCCTCCTCCAGGGTCTCGAGGACGAGGTCGTGCCCCCGGCCCAGGCCGAGATGATGGCCGCCGCCCTCGACGCCAAGGCCATTCCCCACGCCTATCTGCCGTTCCCCGGCGAACAGCACGGTTTCCGCCAGGCCGCCCACATCCGCCGCGCCCTCGAAGCCGAGCTCTACTTCTACAGCCGCGTGTTCGGCTTCAACCTGGCCGACCATGTGGAGCCGGTCCCCATCACCCACCTGTAGGGTCGCTATACTCGGGAACCTGCCGGCCAGCGACGGTCGGTCCGCCATGGCGTCCCCGGACGGAGGGGCAAACGGCAAGCGTGCGGCAACCAACACAGGTCCAGGTCAAGGTGCTGGTCCCCGGGGACCACTCGATGGTCAGCCTCCTCGGCACCCGGGACGAGCTGCTCAAGCTGATCGAGGCCGCCTTCGTGAGCACCGTCTTCGTCCGCGGCAACGAGATCACCATCACCGGCGAGCAGGCCGACGCGGAACGGGTCGCCCGCCTCTTCGAGGAGCTCATCACCCTGCTCGAGCGGGGCGACGCCCTGACCGCCGACACCGTCGGCCGTTCCATCGACATCATCCAGGGCGACGGCTCGGCCCGCCCCTCGGTCGTCTTCGGCGACTCGGTCCTGACCAGCCGCGGCCGCTCGATCAAGCCCAAGACGGTCGGCCAGAAGAAGTACGTCGACGCCATCCGCAAGAACACCGTCGTCTTCGGCATCGGCCCCGCCGGCACCGGCAAGACCTACCTGGCCATGGCCGTCGCCGTCCAGGCCCTCATCGCCAAGCAGGTCAACCGCCTGATCCTCACCCGCCCAGCCGTCGAGGCCGGCGAGAAGCTCGGTTTCCTCCCTGGCACCCTCTCGGAGAAGATCGACCCCTACCTGCGTCCCCTCTACGACGCCCTCTACGAGATGATCGACGCCGAGCAGATCGGCCGCATGATGGAACGAGGCACCATCGAGGTCGCCCCCCTGGCGTACATGCGTGGTCGGGCGCAACCGTTCGACAGCCAGGTCCTGACCCCCGACGGGTTCCGCCCAATCGGGAGCCTGCGGGTCGGCGACCTGGTGGTCGGGGCGAACGGCCTCCCGACGCCGGTCCTTGGCGTGTACCCACAGGGCCGCAAGGAGGTCTTCCGGGTCCAGACCCAGGATGGCGCCTCCACCCTGTGCTGCGCCGAGCACCTGTGGGCGGTCACCACCGCCGCCGACCGCCGCCGCGGTCGGCCCGCCCGTGTTCTCGAGACCCGTCAGATGCGGGGCCGCCTCCGAGCCGCCCATGCCCACCGGTTCGAGCTTCCGCTGGTCTCCCAGCCGGTCGAGCTCCAGCCCCAGACGATCCCCATGGACTCCTACGCCCTCGGCCTGCTGCTGGGCGACGGCTGCCTGACGACCTCGACAACCCCGTCGTTCACCACCGCCGACCCGGAGCTGGCCGTCGCCCTTGAGGCGGCCCTCGACGGCATCGAGCTGCGCCGCAAGACCTCGGTCGACTACGTGCTCCGCCATGCGGCCGGGCATCGCGGCGGTGTGATCGTCTCGAACCCGGTGACGGTCGTCCTCCGGGAACTCGGGCTTGCCGGGACCCGCTCGAACACGAAGTTCGTTCCTGACCGCTACCTGCGCAACTCCTCCCATGTCCGCCTGGCTGTGCTCCAGGGCCTGCTGGACAGCGACGGGGGACCGGTCATCCAGGAGGGACGGACCTGCCGCATCCAGTACGGGACATCCTCGGAGCGCCTCCGGGACGACGTGGTGTTCCTGGTGCGGTCACTCGGCGGCGTCGCCTACTGGCGGACCCGCCCCGCCGCCGGGCGGGCTCCTGGACGCGCCCGGGGCCGCGACGTCCACCACCGGTCGGACGCCTATGTCCTGGACATCCGGCTGCCCGAGGGCGTCGAGCCGTTCCGGCTGACGCGGAAGCGGGAGGCGTACCGGAGGGGCGGGGGCGGGCGGCCGATGCGGTTCATCGACAGCATCGAGCCCGCCGGCGAAGCCGAGACCCTCTGCATCCAGGTCGCGGCGGCCGACTCGCTGTACGTGACCGACGACTTCCTCGTAACCCACAACACGCTCAATGACTCGTTCATCGTGCTGGACGAGGCGCAGAACACCACGCCGGAGCAGATGAAGATGTTCCTGACGCGGCTGGGGTTCAACTCCAAGGCGGTGGTGACGGGGGACATCACCCAGGTCGACCTGCCGGCGGGGCAGCATTCGGGGCTGAACGTGGTGCGGGAGATCCTCAGTGGGATCGACGACCTGTCGTTCGTGTACCTGTCCAGCCGGGACGTGGTCCGGCACAAGATCGTGCAGGACATCGTCGAGGCGTACCGGCGCTATGACGAGGCCAGGGCGTAGATGGGGCCCGAACCCCCGCATCCGCGGGCTGGCCACGACATCTCGGGCGGCCGGGAATGAGTGTGTTCCTGGCCAACGAACAGGCCGATTACAGGGTGGACGAGCCGTCCCTGGCCCGGCTGGCCCGTCTGGTGATGGACGCCGAAGGGGTCGAGGAGTCGGAGATCTCAGTGCTCCTGGTGGACCGGTCGGTGATGACCGACCTGAACGAGCGCTACATGGGCGAGGACCGGCCCACCGACGTGCTCGCCTTCCCGATCGACGGGCCGTCGCCGGCCTCGGGGCCGCCCGACGGGCCGTCCGGGCCGCGCGGGTTTGCCGCCGACCGTCTGAGTGAAGCCGACGACGAGGACGACCTGGACGACGAGGAGGACGACGACGCGCCCTGGCTGCTCGGCGACATCGTGCTCTGCCCCGGGTACGCGGCCGAGCAGGCGACCCGCAACGGCCAGAGCCTGGCCGCCGAGCTGGAGCTGCTGACCGTGCACGGCATCCTCCACCTGTGCGGGTTCGACCACGCCGAACCCGGGGAGGAGCGGGCCATGCAGACCCGCACCAACGAGCTGCTGGCCCGCTGGCGCGCCGGTGAGCGGCCGTGAACGGGCTGACCCCGGCCGACGGCTGGACGCTGCTGGTGGTGGCCGCGCTGACCGGGATCGCGGCCATGCTGGCCGCGGCCGAGACCAGCTTGACCCGGATGAGCCGGGCCAGGGCCATGCACCTCAGGGAGGAGCAGCGCCGCGGTGCCGCCCAGCTGCTCAGCCTCGTCGAGCAGCCAGCCCGCTTCCTCAACCTGATCCTGCTGATGCTCCTGGTGGTCCAGTTCACCGCCACCGCCCTGTTCACCTCGGTGATGGACCGGATCGTCGGCGGCGGCCTCGGGGTCGCCATCGCCGCCCTGGTCATGACCCTGATCACCTTCATCTTCGCCGAGGTGGCGCCCAAGACCTACGCCGTCCAGCACACCGACCGGGCCGCCCTGGCGATCGCGCCGGTCGTGTACGTGCTCACCCGCCTGCCCGTCCTCGGTCCGCTGACCCGGCTGCTGATCGGCATCGGCAACGTCGTCACCCCGGGCAAGGGCCTGAAGAGCGGCCCGTTCGTCTCCGAGGACGAGATCAAGGCCATGGTCGACGAGGCCGAGCGCGACGAGGTCATCGAGGAAGAAGAGCGGGAGATGATCCACTCGATCTTCGAGTTCGGCGACACCATCCTGCGAGAGGTCATGGTGCCCCGCCCCGACATGGTCGCGGTCCCCCATGAGACCCCGCTGCAGCAGGTGCTGGAGCTGATCCTGCGCTCGGGCTTCTCGCGCATCCCCGTCTACGACGGCACCATCGACGAGGTCGTCGGCCTCGCCTACGCCAAGGACGTGCTCCGGCGCCTCCACGACGGCCAGGCCGACAAGCCCCTGACCGACATCCTGCGCCCGGCCCAGTTCATGCCAGAGTCGATGCGGGCCGCCGAGTGCCTCCGTGAGATGCGCAAGCGCAAGAGCCACATGGTGATCGTGATCGACGAGTACGGCGGCACCTCCGGGCTGGTCACCCTGGAGGACCTGCTGGAGGAGATCGTCGGGGAGATCGCCGACGAGTACGACCTGGAGGAGCCCAACATCGAGCCGCTGCCCGACGGCGACTACCGGGTCAACGCCCGCCTCGGCATCGACGAGGTCAACGAGCTGCTGGACGTCGAGCTGCCCTCGACCGAGTGGGACTCGATCGGCGGCCTGCTGTTCAACCTGGTCGGCGAGGTGCCCCGGGAGGGCCAGGAGGTCGAGCTCCAGGGCCTGCGGCTGCGGGCCGAGCGGGTCCAGGGCCGTCGGATCGGCCGGGTCCGGATCCACCGGCTGACCCCGCCGGAGGAGCCCGAGGACATCACCGCCCAGGCCCGCCGGCTGTGATCCGGCCCGCCGCCGCCGAGCTGGTCGCCGCCGCCCGGGCCGCCCGCGAACGCGCCTACGCCCCCTACTCCGGGTTCCGGGTCGGGGCGGCCCTGCTCACCGCCCAGGGCGACGTGATCACCGCCGCCAACGTCGAGAACGCCAGCTACGGCCTGGCCATCTGCGCCGAGCGGGCGGCCGTGGTCGCGGCCGTGGCCGCCGGGTCGCGCAGCTTCCAGTCGATCGCGGTCGCCGGCAACGGCCCCGACCCGGTCACCCCCTGCGGGGCCTGCCGGCAGGTCCTGCGCGAGTTCCCCAAGGGCGCCGACCTTGAGGTGCTGTGCGCCGGCGAGACCGGGGACGCCCTGGTCACCACCACCCTGGGGGCGCTGCTGCCGGACAGCTTCGGGCCCGAGAACCTGGCGAGCGCGCCGTGAAGTCGGGGCTGGTGGCCCTGGTCGGGCGGCCCAACGTCGGCAAGTCGACCCTGCTCAACGCCCTGCTCGGCCAGAAGCTGGCGATCGTCTCGGACAAGCCCCAGACCACCCGGTCGGCCATCCGGGGGGTGCTGCACCGGCCCGAGGGCCAGGCCGTGCTGGTCGACACCCCCGGCCTCCACAAGCCCCGGACCCTGCTCGGCCAGCGGCTGAACGACCTCGTCCGGGGCACCCTGTCCGAGGTCGACCTGGTCCTCCAGC